>JANYFP010000202.1 GCA_025362555.1 Verrucomicrobiota bacterium | reverse complement strand
GTAATACAGCATGCTCCCGTTCACCATCGAACTCAAAGCCGGCCTGCCGATTACGGAGCAGGTAATTTTTGCGGTGAAGAAGGCGGTGGTCGCGGGCCAGTTGAAGCCCGGGCAGTCGTTTCCCTCGGTGCGCGTTGTAAGCCAGGAGTTGAAGATCAACCCGAACACCGCGCACAAGATTGTCGCCGCGCTGGTGGCGGAGGGTGTTTTGATTACGACGCCGGCGGTGGGCAGTGTGGTCGCCGAACACGCGGCGGGCGACCGGCAGCAGCGCGCCGGATTGCTCGGTGCCGATCTCGAGCAAGTGGTGGTCGAAGCGAAAAAACTCGGCCTGACTCTGGACGAAGTCCAAGCCGGTCTCGCCGCGCATTGGAAGAAACTCACTCGGAAATAATTTCCCCATGAACATCATTGAAACGAATCAACTCACGCACCGTTATTGGCGAACCGAGGCCCTGCGCGGACTGGATCTCGCGGTGCCGGCGGGCAGTGTGTTTGCGCTGCTCGGTGCGAATGGCGCGGGCAAGACTACCGCGATCAAGGTGATCATGAATCTGCTTCGGCCGACGAGCGGGGAAGCGCGGGTGTTCGGCGTCGACTCGCGCCGCCTGGGTGAGGCTGAACTCGCGAAGATCGGCTACGTGTCCGAGAATCAGCAGTTGCCACTGTGGATGACCGTGCGGCAGTTGTTGGATTATTGCCGGCCGTTTTATCCGACGTGGGATCGTGCGCTCGAGGCGAAGTTGCTTGCGCAGTTCGATCTGCCGACGGAGCGAAAACTCAAACAACTGTCGCGCGGCATGCTGATGAAGGCGGCGTTGCTTTCGTCGCTGGCGTATCGACCGAAACTTTTAGTGCTCGACGAACCGTTCAGCGGCCTCGATCCGCTCGTGCGTGATGATTTTGTGCACGGTTTAATTGAGGCCTCGGAGCTCGGAGAGTGGACGGTGTTCATTTCATCCCATGATATTGAGGAAGTGGAGCGGCTCGCGGATCACATCGGTTTGCTCGAGTCGGGACGGTTGAAATTCGCGGAAACCACCGAGGCCTTGCTTGGTCGGTTTCGGAGGATCGACGTAACGTTGCAAGGTGGGCCCGCCGCACTCGACGTGGTGCCGGCAGGTTGGCTGGAACTCCAGCGTGAGGGAGACCTGGTGCGGTTCGTCGATAACCAGTACGAGCGGGCGAGGACCGAACAAGCCTGCCGGGAGCGTTTCCCTGAGGGCGCGGTGACGGCGCACGCCATGACGTTGCGCGAAATATTTATTACTCTAGCCCGCACGAGCCGCGATTCACTGAAAAGAGTTAAAGCATGAACTTGATTTGGCACATTTTCAGGAAGGACGCGCGTCGTCTATTATGGCCCGTTCTTGGCATGCTCGCGGTGACACTCTTGCCGATGGGGTTGGCGCTAATTTCAGTGAGCGGGAAGGGATCTGTGGTTCCAACGGTGGTAAGTTTTATTGCGACCATGATGCCACCGTTTGTGAGCTATTTTTTGGTGATGGGGTTCGTGGCGGAAGATTCAATTGCAGGTGGTGGCGCTTTTTGGAAAACGCGACCAATCGCCGGGGCACGACTCCTGGCGGCGAAGTTGATCGGGCTAGTGTTGTTGTTGTGGGTGCTTCCGATCGTGGTGTCACTTCCGTGGTGGCTTGGTCATGGTTATGGTCTGCACGAGTGCGGTAGGGCCGCCGCTTGGGTGCTCTTTGTTCAGGCGTTACTTACCCTAGTGGCATTGCCCATCGCGGCGCTCTCGGATAAACTGAGCAAATTCTTTTTGATCAGTTTGTACGGTATGTTGCTGCTTACCGGCGTTTCACTGCTGGGCCATTGGCATTCTGCAATTTCGGGTCAAGCGAGCATCGTCGCCGGCGTGCTCGCATCACAAAATAGAGTCGTTGGGCTAATTCTAATCGCGGCGTGTGCTGGGGTGACATTTATCCAGTTTCTCACTCGCCGCAGTTGGCTGTCTTGGGGCCTCATTGTCGTCGCGCTTCTATCTTGTCTGGGAGTATTCCGGTTCTGGTCGTGGAATATTAGTCGAGAGTCAGCGAGGAAGCCTGATCCCGCTTGGGTCTCATCTATGGTGATACGAGTTGTCGGGGGTAAATGGTCGTCGTCCGGGCCATATCCGGAATTGAATGGAGTCCTTGTTGACTGTGAATTCAGCGGACTGCCCATGCCGCATGTGGCGTCCATTCGCTCCGTCGATAATTTCGTGATCTGGCCAGATCAGACAGTGTCGCTGCCAGCGTGGGCTCAAGGGGAGGGAAGACTGGAGGCGATGGCACTTGCATTGGCAATCGGGCAAAAGGAGGCTCCACTTTTTCAATCCGGAATGGCGTTTCTCGTGAGCGACTTAAAAATTGCCGAGCGCCTGAACCGCGATGCTCCGGCCTATCGCGGCAAAATAGCGGGACAGTTCTTGAAGATGGAGATCGTTGCGGACCTTCCCGTTGTAGCCGGGGCGACCGCAAGTCACCATGGGTTCGGCGTAGGCATCGAGGCTGTTAACGAACCTCAGGGCGATGGGGTCCGAGTCTTATTGAGCGAGTACGCGCCGGAATTTCTAACGAAGGATCCATCGCTTTTTACTCCGGCCACGGAAGTGGCGGGGCGCGTGCATGACGCTTACTTTATTATCAATCGCCGACGAGGCGGCGTGTTGAATGGTAACTTAGGTGGGCGGGAGGAAGTCTACAGCGTGTCGACGGTACGGAGCTTTCATCAGCACATAGATTTTCTACCTCGGAATTCCGCCGAGAGGCCGGTGGGTGATCTATCCGATTGGCTCAAAGACGCGGTGCTGGTGAAAATCGTGTTTCTCGATGAAGGGACCTATGAGCGGACTGTTGAGACGCCCCGATTGGAAATTACGGCGGCCCAAAGATCGGAGAGCAAATAACCTTACCCCCAATGATGATCTTCCAGCGGCGCCGGTTTAGGCACCCCTTCGTGGGTTACTCTGTCGCTACGATGCGGCGCTGAAGAAACTAGAAAGGCATCTCTTTCATGAAATTAATTTGGCATATCGTTCGGAAGGATTTCGTACGTGATCGCTCTCTGATCGTACTTTGGTCGCTGTTGTTTGTTGGGCAGATCGTGGTTGGGCACCTTGCACTAAATTCCGGCGCGATTGACGCCGAGAGCGTGACGCGATTGCAGCAGGTCAATGGTGGACTTGTTGGGTTACAGATTATCTTGGGTTATTTTCTCGTGGTCCGGCTCGTGCACGCCGATGCGCTGATCGGGACTAAGGTGTTCTGGCTGACTCGACCGATCTCGGCGGTGCGATTGCTTGCTGCCAAACTGCTCGGAGCGCTGTTGATCTTTGGATTGTTGCCGGTGGTGCTGTTATTGCCTTGGTGGCTCTATTGTAATTTCGGCTGGCGGGATATTTTTTGGACAGCGGTTGAGACATTGAGCTGGCAGTGGTTGATGATCGTCCCCGCATTTCTCCTGGCGGCATTGACTGACGATCTGAGCCGCGCGCTCTTGTGGACGTTGGTGCTGGTCGCGGGCTTGATGACCTGGGTTGCGGTAGTACCAGCCGTGTTCGGTCAGATGGTAGGTCGAAATTGGGGGCTTAGTGGAGGTGCCCTGTTTACTCGGGCTTGGTTTTCGGCTGTATTGTTTATCGCTGGAGCCGGCTTCGTTGTGGTGCACCAGTATTTGACCCGTCGGTTCGCGCTTTCCATGGTGCTGGTGGTGGTTTGCTTGGGATTAGCTGCGGTATTTGGACTCGTTTGGCCCGGGAATTGGGCGAGGTCCATGGCGGAGTGGAATCGGCCGACGTTGGCCGCGGCGCCGAATGAAATAATGAACCGCCTGACTGTGGAGGTCGGTCCAGCCACGGGCTCATTCCGGCTAGGATCTTCGGTCAAGCGGGAGCTCAATCTAAAAGAAGCCCACTTAAATGTGCAACTCCGGACGAAAGGATTACCGGCGGACATTTCAATTGCGGCGGAGCGGATTGAGCAGAGTTGGTTGTGGTCGGACGGTTTAAAACTTACCCGCAGCGGTTTTGGTGAGCCAAGCGCTTGGCTCGATCCAGTGGAATATCTTCGTCTGAAATATTCATTTCCTGCGCGAGCAGAAGATCCCGAAACGATCCTGTGGCGAAAGATGATGAGAGAAAAAGGGGAGGCCAAATGGATCGCGAGTGGGCTCACTTTTCGTCAGCATCGATCACCGGCAACGGTGGAGGACGGGATCGTGATGAACGAATATGTGACGTTACCGAATTCGCTTCTGGCAAAAATTAGCAAGTCGCCCCCGGCATACGCGGCCAGTGTTCACTGCATTCTTTATCGGCCGGAAGTCCTCGCGGAGTTAGAACTCAAAACAGGGACGCGGGCCTATGGCGATGCCCAGTCTTTCCGCATTATTAACCTGGTGGTTGGGAACGTAGCACTTGCCGGAACAAATGATTTTGCGCGACTGGATAGAAGTTCCAAGGTAGAGGGCTGCCTGGTGACGTCAGTCACGATGACGCCTTCTGTGACAAAGTCTGGGCTCTGGTTTTCTGCGGCGATCGCATCGGAATTTAGTAGTTGGTTGTTCCGCAGTCAATATGTGGCCGTGAACCACGCCACGAGGGAGGTTGGTGGAGATGTGGTGGCGGGTGTCAATGGACCTTATTCTGTTTTGATCGGAGGCGTGGTGGTCACGTGGGATACGCTTTCCATTCGGCCGAGTACGGTAATTCGAAATGGTCAGGCTGAGATTAGCGACCCGCGATGGCTGGAGCACACCACGCTGGTGGTGATGGAGGACAAAGAAGTCGCGCGTTTCACCCGCGAAGTTAAAACAGATAAATTTGAATTGGTCGCACCTCCGAAGGCAGCCACGGATTGAGCCTCAATTCCGCAGTCGGTTAACCGCTAATTTTCGCTAATCCAGACAATAGCTTGCATTCGTTTTTAATTTTTCGGTCATCGATCAGGTGAACCGTTTTGCTGCTCAGTTCTTTTTGAATTTATTCCCGGTTGGTTTGATATTCCGCAGCTTGCTTCGGCTTGAATGGGGATGTGAGGGGTGCTTTGCTGGGCGGCTGGCCAGGACAAATGCAGGGTTTGCAGCAAGCAAACAACGGTGCCTCACCCCGCGAGGCATGCATCGCGAAACCTGAGAGCGGCGGGGTGAGGGCACCCCGCCCACATTTAATCTCAACGTGGGAACTCGGTCTTAAGTTGCCAGCCAGTTTTGCAGATCAGACTCCGTGGCGATCTCGCGGTAGAATTGGTAGTCCATCGCCAGCAGTGCGGCGTAACTGGGCTCGGCGAAGCGCTGGCAATGCAGTAGAACTTTCGCGTGATGGCCCGGCGCGCGGACGAGGCGGCCGAGGGCTTGATTCACTTTTTGCAAACCGGGAATTTGATAGACGCGGCGGAAAGCCGCGTCGCGCCCGATTCCGGCGAGGGCGCTCAAGCGCGCTTTTTGTACCGCGTTGACCTCAGGCAGCGCTGGGCCGACGACCATCGCGTGAGAGACGCGTCCGCCGAGCAGATCGATGCCTTCCGCAAAACTACTGCCGAGCACGAGAAAGAGAGCATCGGAGAGCGCGAGGTTTTCTTCGATCCACGCGGTCTGCGCCACGAGATCGGATAATCGGGGTTGCAATGCAACGCGCAGGAGCGATCCGCTTTGCTCGAGTGCGCGCAGTACGGATTCAGCGTAAGCGTAGGAGGGGAAGAAGACGGCGATGGTTCCTGCCTTATGCAATGCTTCGATCGTGGCGGCGGTGGTGCCGTAGTAGCTGCTGCGTTTTTTGTAGGTGGTTTCCACGCGCAGATCCACGGCGATGTCGTAGGCACCGGCTCGCCACGGGGTCGGGGCTTGGAGAGTGGCGTAGGACGGGCGAGTGGGTTTGCTCGCGATCGTGACGGAATCGCGTGTGAGGGTGCTCCTAGCTAGAACTTCCAGGCCGCACGACTCCGCAAACTCGGCGTACGGGTGCAGCGTCGCCGACATGAGAATTGCCCCGCCGAATTCGCGCAGCGTTTCGCCGATGGCGGCGGCGGCATCGACGCAGGTGAACTCCAATTCGCCCTCGCGGGAGACCCATAATAGTTTTTTCAGAGTGTCGTCGGTCAGGAAATTATTTAATGACGCGAATTGCCAGAGCGACTCCGAGTGTCGCGGGCCGAGGGCGACATAATCGAGCGGCAGCGTGCTCACTAAATTCGCGAGCTTCGCGGTGAGTTCGTGAATTTCATCTTCCGTGGCCGGATCGAGTGATTCGGCGGGACGCAGTGAGGCGATCAATCGGGTCCATTCTTCCAACGCGCGAATGAGTGGAGCGGGCGCTTGCAAGTGATCCAGTTCGGCGAGCAAGAGGCGGGCGTCGTTATCGCTCGCCCGGTGGGAATAAGCGCCGGCTACGCGGGAGGGCAGGTTGTGCGCTTCGTCGATGATGAGCAGCGTCTCGGCGGGATCGAAGCCGGGTTGATCGAAGAAGAGACCACGATTATCCGGAGCGAACACGTAGTTGAAATCGCTGATCCATACATCGTTAAACGCGAGCGAAGTGCGGGTGATTTCATACGGACAAATGCGCGCGTCCGACCCGGCGGCACGCAGCGTTACGAGGTCGTGTGGCTGTTTTTCGTCGAGGTAGAATTTCGCCAGTCCGCTCTGCGGCCAGCGTTCGGCGCAGCCAGCGAGATAATTGCAGCCATCACGCACGCAGTGAAAAGTGTGGTTGATGCAGTGTTCGGATTTATTGCGGACCTGCCAGAAGGACAGCGGACAAGAGTAACCTAATAGGTTACTCTTGTCCGGGGCCGTCATGTGCTGGAGCGTGTGCACGACTTGGAGTTGGCCGGTGGATTTTCCGGTGAGCCAGATCAGGCGCGAGAAACGGCCGGAGCACATTTGTCCGAGGGCGAACTCGAGGACGCAGCCGGTCTTGCCATAGCCAGTCGGAGCTTCGAAGAGTACGATGGGGGTCGTATTCAGGGCGGTGGCTAAATCGGCCTGGATGCTTTCCTGTCCAGGACGGAGTTCGGTGAACGCGGGGCGGAATTGCAGTGCACGGCGCCGCTCGGTCGCGCGCAGACGTAAATTGAGAAATTCAACGAAGGTGTCGAGTTGGTGAAAGACCAGCGCTTCGTCGAACGGTGTGAGGACGATGGTCTGCGCCACTCCGGAGCTGGCTTCGACGAAAATGAGTTCAGTTCGTAAGGCAGCGCGATCGAGCGCGGGGAGTTGAGGATTCGCCGTCGTACGCAATAAGACGGCGTACGCGGCGAGTTGGCGAAAGTACTCGGGGTAGTCGGCGCGGAGTTCGGCTTCCACCACGGGCAGCGCGCGCATGACACTCTTTATTTCGCGCAGCGTGTGGCCGATCAATTGGTCGATGCGGCCGTTGAGAGTGAACGTCCAACCGCGATGAATCAGTGTGCCTTCGATCGCTACTTCGAATTGCACATCGGCGCGCAGCGTGCCTTCGGCAGTGAATTCTTTTTCGGTGCGAGTGCGTAGTTCATTGTGCCAATGCTGGCCGAGTTGGGCACGCCAGATGCCTTGTCCGCCCCCGTTCGATTCCTGCGGGCCGAGAGTGAAGCCGGCGAAATCGCCGACACTCAGGCTGACGGTTTTGGTTTCGAGGGAGAACTGCATGGAATGGCCCACGGAACACACGGAACACACAGAAGGGAAGCGGGAATATTCGCGCGTTAAACCTAGAAAACTCAGATGAGAAACGGATAATCTACGCTAATTGACGCTAATCAAGAAATTCAAAAAGAACTGGACAAAAAAGTGGTTCACCTGATCGGTGAACAAAAACTTTCTGCAAGAAAGCCAAGTATTGCTTGTATTAGCGCCGATTAGCGAAAATTGGCGGTTAACTCACTGCGGAATTTAGGTTAAACTGGCGTTCCATAAAACCTCACAGTCCTCCCGGACAGGGCTACATGCTTGTGTTTCGTTGGGTGCGGTTCAGCGCACGGAGCGCGTGCATCGGTTTTAGCCAAGCTGCGTCCCGACACGAGCACGCTGGCCTACGAAGGCTATACCGCGCTGCGACTACAGTCGGATTTCTGTTTCGGCTTTGACCCACTCTTCGAGGCGACGATTGATTCGCGCGACGGTGGTGGCGTCGGCGGTTTGCGCGGCGAGGGGCTGGTTGAGTAATTGCGCGGCGCTTTCGCG
>JANYFP010000155.1 GCA_025362555.1 Verrucomicrobiota bacterium | reverse complement strand
GGTCGCATGCACCCCATCCACAAAATCCACCAGGTGGGTTTGGTTTCAATGCCTCGGCGCTCGCGCATAGGATCGTTACTTATTCTCCAACGGCACCGCCAGCGTGAGGGTTTCTCGCTCGATCTCCTGCGCCTTTTTGAGTCCGTAGGCTGACGATTTCCCCGTGAATTTCACGCAGAGCCGGTCGACCAAAACATAAAATATCGGTACGACAAATAGAGTGAGAAAGGTCGCGATGGTGAGGCCGCCAACGACCACGATGCCCAATGGATTCCGCGTCTCGGCGCCAGCACCGTGCGCGAAAGCAATCGGCACGGCGCCGAGCACCGTAGCGATCGCCGTCATCATGATCGGACGGAAGCGGATCGTCGCGGCCTCATAGGCTGCATCGAAAACATTCTTCCCCGCCAACTGGAGTTGATTAGCGAACTCCACGATCAAAATGCCATTTTTCGCCACCAATCCGATCAGCATGATGAGACCGAAGCGGGAATAAATATTGTCGGTCATCGCGGGGCCCCAAAAACGAGTACAATACAACGTGAGAACACCGCCGGAAACGGCGATAACTACTCCAGTAAATATTGTCACAGGATGCAGCCATGATTCGAATTGCGCCGCAAGAATCAGAAAAGTGAACACGAGCGCCAAGCCGAACAACATGTAAGTGTCACTGGCACTCTCGACGAAATCACGGGTTTCCCCATCCCAAGCATAACTGTAGCCCGTCGGCAAAATCTCCGCCGCCTTGGCCTTCAAATAGTCGACGCCATCACCCAGCGTCTTACCGGCCGCGAGCTGACCGGAGATCGTCACGGAGCGCAGGCGATTAAAATGCGGATAATTTTCCGGCACGACGTTTTCCGAGAAGCTCACCAAATTACTCAACTGCACCAAATTCCCAGTCAAAGTTTTTACGTAAACCCGGCTCAGATCGGACGGCGTCACCCGGTCCGCGTCCTCCACTTGGACGAGCACGTCGTATTGCTGGTTGCCGCGTTGAAATTGAGTCACGCGCCGACCGCCGAACAGTGTTTCCATAGTCGAAGCGATATCCGAAACCGGTACGCGCAAATCCGCCGCGCGATCGCGGTCGATGCGAACTTCCAACTGGGGCTTCGCGGGTGACGGATCGAGCCGTGGCTGATAAAACATCCCGCTCGTGCGCATCGAATCGAGCATCAGGTCGCCGAGCCGCTGGAGTTCATGAAAATCATTTCCCTGCAAAACCATATTGATGCCTGAGCCACCCCCACCCTGACCGAACGGCCTGACCGGGGACGGGAACGCCTGCCCGCCGGTGATGGTTTTTTGGAATTTCGCCCGCAGCTCCGTGATAATATCCTGCGTCTTACGCGTGCGCTCCTCCCAAGGTTTGAGGGTCGCAAAAATGAAGGCCCGGCCTCCTCCCGAGGAACGCGTGAACGTGCGATCAATCTCTGGCAGATCCAAAATAATGCGCTCCATTTCACGCGTGTAAACCATCCCGTATTCAAACGAAGAACCGACCGGTCCAACAAACGACGCCGTAAAAACACCACGATCTTCCGTCGGGGTAAGTTCGCGCTGTAAGTGGGTGTAAAGCCAGCCACCAACCAAGGTCAGGAGAAGCGCGCCGCCGAGCACGAGCCAGTTTAATTTCAAAGCGCGGCGCAACGCCGCTTCGTATGCTTGATTCATCTTCAAGAAAAACGGTTCGGTTATCCCGTAGAACCAACTGTGGACGACTTTCCCGCCCTTAACTTCGCGATGCAGCATGCGCGAACACAGCATGGGGGTGAGCGTCAGCGCGACGAAAGCAGAGACGAGAACCGCGATCGCCAGCGTCAAACCGAATTCAAAAAACAACCGTCCGGTTTGTCCGGACTGGAAGGCGACCGGCACAAAAACCGCCACAAGGGTCAGGGTCGTCGCGATAATGGCAAACGCCACCTGCCGAGCGCCGAAAATCGCGGCGCGCAGCGGCGTTTCACCTTCCTCAATGCGTCGGTAGATATTTTCAAGCATGACGATCGCATCGTCCACCACGAGTCCGACCGCCAGCACCAGGGCAAGGAGCGTGAGCACGTTGAGGGTAAAGCCCATCGCGGACATAACCGCGAACGTGCCGACAATGGAGACGGGAATCGCGAGGAGCGGAATCAAAGTCGCCCGCCAGTTTCGCAGAAAAAGAAAAATCATCAAAATGACCAAGGCGGTCGCCTCATAGAGCGTCGTATAGACTTCATTCACGGAGCGATCCACAAAGATACTGGTGTCGTAGCTCACATTTACCTCCACCCCTTTTGGCACTTCATTTTGAATCAACGGGACGAGGGCCTTCACGCGGTTCGCCAGTTCAAGCACATTGGCCTGCGCTTGTTTTTGCACCGAAACTGTGACCGCCGAGATGCCGCGAAACAGGGATTCGTTGCGATAGTCGTTCGGCCCGAGTTCCACGCGACCGATATCAGAAAACTTCACCTGGTAGTCCCCAACCGTGGCGAGGACGAGATTCTCAAAGTCGGAAACTTCAGCCATGTTGCCCTGCACCCGCACGGTGAATTCCCGCGCCGAAGATTCGATGCGTCCACCGGGAATATCCACGTTTTGCTGGCGCAATCCGCGTTCAACGTCGGCTGCGGTCAAGCCGTAAGCCGCAAGCCGGTCGGTATCCACCCACAGCCGCATCGCGTAACGCGGTCCGCGGACCTGCACGGAACCCACGCCGGGAATGGTCTGGATCCGCTGGACGGCAAGCCGGTCCGCAAAATCGTAAAGCTCCAATCGCGAGTAGCGCTCTGAGGTGAACGCAATACTCAACACCGGACTGGAATCGCTGTCCGCTTTACTGATCTGAGGATCATTAACCTCAAGCGGCAGGCGGCTGCGCGCACGGCTGACCCGGTCCCGCACATCATTGGCCGCTTCATCCACGTTGCGCGTGAGATCGAACTCGATGTTAATGTAGGAACGCTGTTCGGTCGAGGACGAGCGCAACACCCGAATGCCATCGATCGAAGAAATTTCTTTCTCCAACGGCTCGGTGATTTTGGATTCGACCACCTCAGCCGACGCGCCCGGATAACCGGTTTCAACGGAGACGACCGGGGTATCCGTGCTCGGATATTCCCGCACCGGTAGCCGGCGGAACGCAAGCGCTCCCACCAACACGATCAGGATCGACGCCACGAGACAAACAACCGGTCGCTTGATAGAAAGGTCAGACAGAATCATGACTCGCGATCAGTTGGCACCACCGGAGCGAAATTCTTTTTTTTGTGGGAGCAATTCCAGCTTCGCACCAGGATAAAGAATCAGCGCGCCCACTCCGGAAGCGACAATTTTACGGTCTTCCTCCAAGCGTCCTTTGACTGGCTGAATCTCGACAAAACCCTTGGCGCGCAGCCCAAGCTCCACGGGAACAAAATCCGCGACATCGTCCCCGCCCGCTTTCGCGACCGCGACAATCTGGGTGCCACGCGGCGTGGCGAGAATCGCGCCTTCGGGGGCGATCAGGACGGCCCGCCGAATCTCCAGAATGAGTTCGATACTGGCAAACATGCCGGGCTTAAGGCCCGCCTCGGCGTGATCCAGGTAGCCCTTCACCTGACTCGAGCGCGTCGCGCGATCGATGACCGAGGAAACAAAATAGACGGTACCAGCCGATTGACTTTCACTATTGGTACTTCGCGAGCGGACCGAGAAAGTCGTACCTGATTTAACTTTGCCAACGAAACGTTCTGGCACTTGAAAATCGATTTTCATCCGACTGAGATCATCCAACGTCGTGATGACTTTGGCAGCGGTGACGTAGTCGCCCGGAGAGATGGAACGAGCGCCTACAATTCCGTCGAAGGGAGCCTTGATTTCAGTTTTTGCCAGCCGCGCACGCAGCAGGGAAAGTTCAGCTTCCGCCGAAGAATAATCGGCCTGGGCCCGGTCGGCCTCCGCCTGGGACATCGACTGTTCCTCCGCCAAATTTTCGCTTCTGCGACGGTTAAGACCGGCCAATTTAAAACGGGACTCGGCCTGGGCGAGTTGCGCGCGCAATTCGGAATCATCAATTTTGACCAACACCTGCTCCTTTTTCACCTGCTCTCCCTCGAAAAACATAACTTCGCGGACTTGTCCGGAAATCTCGGCGCGTAACTGAGCGGTTTCATTCGCAGCCAAAGAACCGACCAAATTCAAAGTTTCAGCCATATCGCGACGTTCCAACGCGACAATTTCGACCGGCTGTTTCAAGGACACCGCAGCGGTGCTCGGGGCTGCTCTCTTACTGCAGGCTGTCACCAACAAGGCGGACAAGATCAGACCAAGCGCCAGATTCGGACGAAAAAATAAACTCATGAGCACGTCAACTTCCGCAGATATCCCGCCGGCGCAAGGCGCAAACAAACGGACGGTCAGGCGATAATTTTCGCGTACGCTTCGGCCGACAACAGGGCGGCCGAGTCAGCCGGATTGATGAGCTTAAGTTTGAGCATCCAGCCATCGGTGTAAGGCGCTTGATTTACTTTTTCCGGATTTGAATCCAACGCCTTATTCACTTCGAGAACCGTGCCGGCCACGGGCGAATAGACATCGGAAGCGGCCTTAACAGACTCGACGACGCCAAAGGTTTCGCCCGCCTTGAGGGTGGCACCAACCTTGGGCACTTGAACGAAAGTAATATCGCCAAGACTGTTTTGCGCGTAATCGGTGATGCCGACGAGGGCGGTGCCATCGGCGGAGACTTTAAGCCATTCGTGGGACTTGGCGTAGACGAGATCGGAAGGGACGTTGCTCATGGGTGGTTAATTTTTCTTGAGAGGCACGAAGGGCGGCTTGAGGAGTTGGAAAATGATTTTGGTGCCGCGAATATCGACGGAAAGTTCGTCTTTCACTGCGGCGGAATCGACTAAGGCTGAACCGATCGCCTCGTTAATGATCGGCGAGAGTGTGCCGGAAACGACCACGCCAACTTCGAGACCGGACGGGCCAAGCACAGGAGTGCCGGCGCGAACGATGCGACGATCGCCGGTCTTAAAAAACACGATCTTCCTGGCCGGACCGTTCGCCTTTTCCGTTTTAAGGATTTCGGAACCGAGGAACGGACCTTTCTCAAATTTCACCACCCAGCCGAGCCCGGCCGCGATCGGATTGATGTGCTCGGTAATTTCGTGACCGTAGAGCGGAAATCCGGCTTCCAACCGCAGTGAATCGCGCGCGCCGAGTCCGGTCAATTCCAAGCCGAGCGGGACACCAGCAGCGAGCACGGCCTCGGCGAGACGCGCGGTGTCGCCTGCCGGGCAATAAAGTTCCACGCCATCCTCACCGGTGTAGCCGGTGCGGGAAATCAGACACGGCACGCCAGCGACCTGGCCTTCCGCGAAGTGGTAATACTTGATTTCACTCAACGCACTCTGCGTGAGAGTCTGGACAATCTCGATGGCGCGCGGACCTTGCACGGCAATCTGGCCGTAATCAGGCGAACGATCCGTCACGGTGCAGTTAAACCCCTTCACCTGTTCCTGCATCCACGCAATGTCCTTGGCGATATTGCCGGCGTTGATGCAGAGGAAATAGTCATTCTCGCCACGCATGTAGACGAGCAAATCATCCACCACGCCACCGTGCGGATAGCACATCACGGTATAAAGAATGCGCCCGGGGAAAAGTTTGCTGCAATCATTCGTCACGAGGTGCTGAAGAAAACGGAGCGCATCCGGACCTTTAACATCGGCCTCGCCCATGTGGCTGACGTCAAATAAGCCACAGCGCTGACGCACCGCTTTGTGCTCATCAAGAATGCTCTTGTATTGAACGGGCATATCCCAGCCGGCAAAGTCAACCATGCGTCCGCCATGCTGACGATGGAATGCATTGAGGGGCGTGGTCTGAAGAACACTCATGGGGTAACTAAGTGTGCTGAGTTACCTGCGGGCAAGAAAACATTGCCGTACTTTGAGATCATTAATCCCACCACGGCGGACTGAAAGAGTTTGTGTTCGATCGGGCGTCTCCTCTCCTACTCTGCTCGCATGATCGGTCATCTTTTTCCCGCCTTTTGGGTTCATACGCCCCACCCGTTTCTGATTCGTTTCAGTGGGGAGATTGGCATTCGCTATTATGGCCTGGCGTATCTCGCGGGATTTGTCGCCGCAGGGTGGTTGCTGCACCGGTATCACCAAAAAGGCCGCAGCCAACTCGATAGCACGGCCATTTTCGATCTCATGACTTACCTCATCGCCGGCGTCATCATCGGCGGCCGGCTGGGATATTTCGTCCTCTACCAAACTGAAGCGATCATGCGCGATCCGATGATCATTGTCCGCGTGTGGGAAGGGGGCATGGCGAGCCATGGCGGGTTTATCGGAGTCATCGTGGCGATGTGGTGGTACACCCGCAAACGCGCGGTAACGTTTTGGCAGGTGGCTGATCTCGTCGTCACCGTGGCGCCGCTTGGATTATTTTTCGGCCGAGTGGCGAACTTCATCAATGGTGAACTCTGGGGCAAGCCCTCCCGAGTGCCTTGGGCGATGATTTTCAGCAAAACGGGCGGAGGTGAATTGCCCCGTCATGCCTCGCAACTTTATGAAGCATTTTTAGAAGGACTGTTGCTCTTCATTTTCCTGCAATGGCGTTTCTGGAAAAGCGCTTGTGCGCAAAAACAGCCCGGCCGGATCGCCGGAGAATTTCTGGTCGCCTACGCTCTGGCGCGAACCATCGGAGAGATGTTTCGCGAGCCGGACGCCGCGCTGATCCTCGGGCTCAGCCGAGGAACATTTTATTCGCTGTTCATGCTTGCCGGTGGCCTCGCGCTGATCGCGCGGGCCAGTTGGAAAAACTCAGAGCGTAAAACCTGACGGAATCACGGCGCCTTTGCAGACGCAGAGAATGCCGTCGCGGATCACGATATCGTGGGCGAAATCGCCGTCGGATTTCCCGTCGGGTGAAAGAATCACTCCGTCGCCGATACGCGCGTTTTTATCAATGATCGCATGGCGGATGCGGCAATTGCGTCCCACGCCAAGCGAGGGCCGACCCCGGGCCTTATCAGCGGTCACTTCTTCCTCGGTCTGATAGTAGTCGGCACCCATCATCACGACATCCTCAAGATTCGAATTTTCGCCGAGAATGGAGCGAATGCTGATCACGCAGTGTTTGAGCGTGGAATCAGTGACAATGCACCCATCACCCAGCACCACGTGGTCGATGTTACAGCGGTTAATCTTCGACGCCGGCAAGTAGCGGGGATGCGTGTAAATCGGTGCACTCCGATCAAAGAAATTAAACGGCGGCAGCGGTTGGGCCAGCGCCAAATTGGCTTCGAAAAACGCGCGGACGGTTCCGATATCTTCCCAATAGCCTTCGAAAATGTAGCTGCACAGCTTGGATTTTCCGAGCAAAGCGGGGATGACCTCCTTGCCGAAATCCTTCATGTTATTGTCGAGAGCATTCTTGAGCACCTCGCGGCTGAAAACATAGATACCCATCGACGCGAGACAGAGCTTTTCAGCCGAGGGCGCCAATTTCTTTTCCAAGATTGGACTGATCGTAAGACTGTTGATGATCGCCGGATCCTTGGGTTTCTCGACAAATTCCGTGATCGAGAGGTCATCCTTGACTCGCATTAAGCCGAGGCCTTCAACCTTGGAAACTGGAAAGGGAATGGCGGCAATCGTGACATCCGCCCCCGTCGCGACGTGCTGGTCGATAATTTTACTGAAATCCATCCGGTACAATTGATCACCCGAAAGGATGAGGACGTAATCGTGACCGTGGCGATGGAAGTGAACCAAATTGCGGCGAACGGCATCAGCCGTGCCCTCATACCAGGCATTACTTTTTTCAGTTTGTTCGGCCGAAAGAATATCGATGAACCCGCCGCCGAACGGATCGAACTGATAGCTTTTCTGAATGTGCCGGTGCAGCGAAGCGGTTAGAAACTGGGAGAGGACAAAAATCCGATTGTATCCCGAATTAAGGCAATTGCTGATCGGAATATCGACCAAACGGTATTTGCCCGCGAGCGGCACCGCTGGTTTACAGCGTTCTTTAGTCAGCGGATAAAGCCGCGTGCCGCGACCGCCGCCCATGATTACCGACAAAACTCGTTTGGATTCAGACATAAGGGGTGAGGTTCTAATTTCTTGCGCTATGATTGGAACACCCTCAAAAAATCTCCAGCTTAAATCTAAAAATCTACTCACTTACTTATGTGCGGAATCGTCGGATATATCGGAAAACAAAAAGCATCAGCCATCATCCTTGAGGGGCTGAAGCGACTCGAATATCGCGGCTACGACTCTGCCGGTGTGGCCACCCAATTCGACGGGCGGTTTGAACTCGCCAAGAAAATCGGCCGAGTCGACGGCCTCATCAAAACGACACCGGCACTCAAGTTGCCCGGCACAACCGGCATCGGCCACACCCGCTGGGCCACGCACGGTGGAGTAACCGACGCCAACTCCCATCCCCATATCAGCAGCGACCAAAAATTCGCCCTGATCCACAACGGCGTCATCGAGAACTACAACAGCATCAAGAAATTTCTCCTGACCAAGGGTTACACGTTTCAATCGGAAACTGACACCGAAGTACTCTGCAACCTGATCGCCTATCACTACCAAAATGAGGCTCCATCCAAAGAAGGCAGTCGTGTTCTGGAGTCGGTGCGCAAGACGCTCAGTCATATCGAAGGGACCTATGGGCTTGCTGTGATGTGCGTGGACAATCCCGCAGAGATCGTCGCCGCACGCAAAGGATCGCCCCTGATTCTGGGCGTGGGCGAAGGTGAATTGATGCTCGCCAGCGATGTGTCCGCCATCATCAGCCGCACGCAAAATGTCGTCTATCTAAAGGACGGCGAAATCGTGCACATGACAGCGAAAGACTTCTCGATCACCACCCTCGATTCATCGGATGTCTCGCCGGTCATCGACAAAATCACCTGGAACATCGAGGACTCCGAGGTCGGCACCTACTCGCACTTCATGGAGAAGGAAATATTCGAACAGCCCGCAGCTTTGGAAAACACGATGCGCGGCCGCTTCTCCGAAGATGGCAGCACGGCACAGTTCGGCGGTCTAAATATCTCGGCCATCGATTTCCGCCAAGTTGATCGTTTTCATTTTATCGCCTGTGGCAGTGCGTGGCACTCCTGCTTGGTCGCCGAACAGCTCATTGAACGCTTTGCCCGGGTTCCGGTGGAGGTGGATTACGCCTCTGAGTTCCGCTATCGCAATATTCCGCTCAGCAAGAACGCCCTATTTTTCACGATCAGTCAGTCCGGCGAGACCATTGATACGCTCGCCGCGATGCGCGAGGCCAAGCGCAAAGGTTACAAGGTGCTCGCGATCAGTAATGTCGTCGGCTCCACCATCGCCCGCGAGGCCGACGGTGGCGTTTATCAACACGTCGGCCCGGAGATCGGCGTCGCATCAACCAAAGCCTTTACCTCGCAACTGCTCCTCGGCGCCATGCTCGCGCTCTACATCGGCCGCATGCGCGACATGAGCTACGGTGATGGCATCGACTACGTGAAGGCCCTTAAGGGCGCTCCTGATTTGGTCCGCGAAACCCTTAAACTTGCGCCGCAACTCAAGGAAGTAGCCAAGCGTTACGCGCATTACGCCGACATGCTTTTCCTTGGCCGGTTGACTTTGTTCCCCGTCGCCTTGGAAGGGGCACTCAAGCTAAAAGAAATTTCCTACATCCACGCCGAAGGCTATCCCGCGGCGGAAATGAAACATGGACCGATCGCACTCATTAGTGAGCTTTGCCCGTCCGTCTTCTTCGTCCCCTCTGGTGAAATGTTCAACAAGGTGGTTTCCAGCATGCAGGAAATCAAGGCACGCAAAGGCAAGATCATCGCCATCGCGACGGAAAATTGCGAATTACCCCCGGACTTGGTTGACGAGCTCATCCGCATTCCAGAATGCCACGAAGCCGTGCTGCCCATTATCGCCACGATTCCGGTGCAATTGCTCAGCTATTACATGGCCGTCGAACTGAAGCGCGACGTCGACAAGCCCCGTAATCTAGCCAAGTCGGTTACCGTCGAATAGCTCATGCAAGTTTCACCCACCCGCGAGGAATTCCTGAGTTTAAGCAAACAAGGTAATATCGTGCCCGTCAGGACGGACCTCTTAGCCGACCTCGAAACTCCGGTCTCCGCATACGCCAAACTCCGCGGCAACGGTCCGGCGTTTCTGCTCGAGTCCGTTGAAGGCGGAGAAACCGTCTCGCGATATAGTTTCATCGGCTGCAATCCGCATAAAATTCTCCGCGCGAAACCGGGTGCCACCGACCCGCTAGCGGACCTGCAAAACGAACTGTTCAAATACAAACCCGTAAACGTGCCTGGCTTGCCACCCTTCACCGGCGGTGCGGTGGGTTACCTAGGCTACGAATATATCCATAGCGTCGAACCCAAGGTTCCCTTGGCCGCTCGCGACGAATTGGGTGTGCCGATGATGTGGTTCATGCTGTGCGACTCCGTAGTGGCTTTCGACCGCGCGCACCAAGTGATGCGGCTCATCGTCAATGCCCACGTCGGCGCTGACGCTGGCGCGGCTTACGACAAGGCCTGCGCTGAGCTCCGTCGCATGCAAGTGGCATTGGCCAAGCCCTCGCCCTTGGTTTCTGCAGCTCTGGTGGACACGGGGTCAGTCCAAGTGCCGCCAGGGAATTTCACTAAGGCAGCTTTTGAGAAGATGGTGAACGATTCCAAAGAGTTTATTCGAGCCGGGGATGTTTTTCAAATCGTCCTCTCCCAACGATTCTCGAGAGAATTCACCAAGACACCGCTCGACCTCTACCGCGCCTTACGGACCGTTAATCCTTCACCGTACATGTTTCTCCTCGAAACCGATGACTTTGCGCTCGTCGGCGCATCACCTGAAGTCCATGTGCGTCTCACCAACCGCAAAGTGGAAATTCGTCCCATCGCCGGTACTCGCCCACGCGGCAAAACCCCGGACGAAGATGCCGCGTTTGAGAAAGATTTACTCGCTGATGAAAAAGAACGCGCCGAACACCTGATGCTGGTCGACCTCGCGCGAAACGACATCGGACGCGTCTGTGATTTCGGTTCGGTTAAGGTACCGGAATTTATGATTATCGAGCGCTACTCGCATGTGATGCACATTGTGTCACAGGTGGAAGGTCAACTTGCGCCAGAACGTACCGCATTTGACCTCATGCGTGCCACTTTTCCCGCCGGAACAGTCAGTGGCGCACCAAAAATTCGCGCGATGCAACTCATCGCGGAAAAAGAAGGGACTCAACGCGGCAGCTACGCGGGAGCACTCGGTTACTTTAGCTACGATGGCAATTTGGACTCCTGCATAACTCTTCGCACCGCATTGGTTAAAGATGGCAAAGTCCATATCCAAGCTGGAGCTGGCGTAGTAGCAGATTCAATCCCTGCCGCAGAATATCAGGAGACGATTAACAAGGCATCGGCACTTTTTAAGGCCATTACACTGGCCGACAAGCTTTCCAGTTAGAGCATCCGTACGGCACAGAGACACGTATTATTGGTCAGAACAGGATATCAGGGAATTTCCTTCCGCCCTCCGGCATCTAATATGCAAGGAGGTTGGGAGAACTTACCGTTAGTCCAACCAACGATAACCATCATGCCCAACCGCAAAAAGACTCTCCGCTCCACGTCGGTAGCCGTTGCGACACCTGCAGATCGTGTGTCTGCAGTTTCCGTCACCATTCCTTCGATTGAAGAAGGCCTGACCATTCGGCCAGAAATTTCCGTTGCCGCTGCCGGACCATCCCAGTTTGACCAAGCATCTCCAGTAGATCGCCGAGACGAACGCTCCAATCTCCAGCTTTATCTCAACGAAATCCGCCAGACTCCCCTGCTAACGGTGCAAGAGGAAATCAAACTCGCCGCGCGCATCAAGCGCGGCGACAAGGCGGCCCGCGACCACATGATCAAGGCGAACCTGCGCCTCGTCGTGAAGATCGCCTACGACTACCACCAAATGGGCCTGCCACTCATGGACCTCATCAGTGAGGGCAACCTCGGTCTCATCAAAGCGGTCGAGCGTTTTGATCCCGCCAAGGGCGGCAAGCTTTCGACCTACGCCGCTTGGTGGATTAAACAGTCGATGAAGCGTGCCTTGGCCAATCAGTCCAAAACGATCCGCCTGCCAGTCCATCTCGTGGATAAAATCTCCCGCATGAGGAAGATGATCGCCAAGCTTACTGATGAACTCGGTCGCGAACCGGAAAACGAGGAAATCGCGGCGGAGTTGCAAATCCCAACGGCCAAGGTGGCGCTGCTGAAAACAGTCAGCGTCAGACCAGCTTCACTCGATGCACCAGTCGGCGAAGACACCGGCTCCGCCACCCTTGGCGACTTGGTTGGAGACGAAGCAGCGCTCAGCCCTTACGAAGGGTTAGGAGACAAAAATCTCCGCGAAGACCTCAGCGTCATGGTAAACTCACTCGATCCCCGCGAGGCCAGCATCATTAAACTACGCTTCGGCCTTGAAGGGCAAAAAGAACTCACCCTTGAAGAAGTTGGGAAGAAATTCAAAGTCACGCGCGAGCGCATCCGTCAACTGGAGTACTTGGCCCTTTCTCATCTGCGCAAACAGATGCAAAGTCACAATAAACAACGCACCGCTGACGAAGTCGAACAAGAGACTCTGGCCGGAGAACGCGCGGAAGTTATCCGCGATTTCGTCGCTAAAAATGCCGTGATGGCGCATTAACCCATACACTCATCCGCCCCCAAAGCGTCCGCCATAATGCGGACGCTTTTTTTGCGAACAAAAATACTCCACCAGGAATTATCCTCAAAATCCCGCAGTCGGTTAACCGCTAATTTTCGCTAATCGGCGCTAGAGCATTTCAAATAAAGTTATAGCCATATTTAAGCGGATGAGGTAGAGTCGAGGAATGAGAAAGCCGATTTCGGTGGATTTGCGGGAGAGAATCGTGACGGCCTACGCGGAGGGGGCAG
>JANYFP010000095.1 GCA_025362555.1 Verrucomicrobiota bacterium | reverse complement strand
CCAAGCCGCCAGCGGTCCCGAGACCTACGACCACTGGTTCAACGTGGGTGCCACGGGGTACCTGCTCGCCAAACTCAACGGCACCGTCCGCGCCGGCTACGAAATCCGCAACATCACTGGCGGCGAGAATTTCAACCACTTCAATGTCTCCGCCGCTCTCAATTGGATCGTCACCCGCAAACTGACCGTAACCGGACAACTCAGTCGTGACTTCAACACGATTGCCACCGGCGAATCCGTGGACTCCACCGTCGCCTTTCTGAGCGCGACTTATTCCTTCACCCGCAAATTCGACATGAACGCCGGCGTGGCGTACGGACGAAACATTTTCCTTGGCCGGGTGCTGACCGCACGCCGCGACGATTTTTTCAGTGCGACCATCGGCGGCAATTATAAAATCAACGATCACTTCAAGGTCGGGGCCAGTTACACCTACCTGAAAAATTGGTCCACCCTCAGCTTATCCGACTTTGATCGCTCCGGATATTCCGTGACTCTCTCGTGTCGCTACTGAGCCCGACCATGAAGTCCGCTGCCTCCTTTCTGCTAATTTTAGTCAGTGTGTTTTGCTGCGTCGGACAAGTTTTCTCCGCCGAGGGCAACGAGCCAGCCACGAAGAAAAATTATATTCACACGCTGGCTCTGGCGGACCGCATCCGGGTTTCCGTCTTTCAGGAAGAAGATCTCACGACCATGACCCGCATCGATGCCCGGGGCCGCATCAACCTGCCCTTGCTCGGGGAAGTCACCGTCGGCGGCCTCACCGTCGTCGAAGCCCAGGCCGTCATCCAAAATTCCTACAAAACCGGCCGCTACCTGCGTAATCCGCAGGTCACGGTTAACGTCGAGGAATACGCCCCGCGCGAAGTTTCCATCCAAGGCCAAATTCGCAACCCCGGCCGCTACACCCTGCCGATTGAATCCACTTTCACCGTCGTTGAACTGGTCACCAAGGCGGGCGGGATCAGTGATATCGGCAAAGGCTCCGCCGTCAGCGTGACGCGTGTCCTGCCCGATGGCTCGAAAAAAATCTTTGTGATCGACGTCGACAACGTCATCAAGGGCAAGAAGGACCAGAAAAATGACGACAACACCCTCCTGCTCCAACCCGGCGATGTTGTCTACGTGCCAGAGCGCCTGATCTGATCCCGCCGATGCCTGCGTTCGACCCCTCAAAACCCTCCGGTCCAGGCAAAGGCCAGAATGCCTCGCTCCATGGGAACGACCATCAGGTCAGCGAACGGCGTTCGCTGCGGGATTACCTGGTGATTTTGCGCGAGCGCCTCTGGATCGCGCTGCCGATCGCTCTGCTCGTGGCCCTCTCCGTCGGTTATTATCAGGCGCGCGTTACGCCGATGTATTCCAGCGCCGCGACAATGCAATTTGAGCGCCCCGAGCGCGTCGTGCTCAACGAGCAAGTCGTCGACTCTTCCATTCGCTCCGAAGCCGACCTCAACACCTATCGCACGTTTCTCGAGAGCACCCGCCTGCGCACGATGGTCACGCAGTCCCTGACCCCCGACGAAATAAAAATCCTCCAGCGGCCATATCTTAAGACACTCGCCGCCGGCGCCAATCCTCCCGGCGTCGAAGCCGTGCTCGGGAACATGGTGCCACAGTCAATTCGCAACAGCTACCTCTTCACCATCACCGTCACGCATCCCGATGCGGAAGGCGCCGCCCTGCTCGCCAATCGCTACGTCGACCAGTTCATGCGCTACCTCATCGAAAACCTCGGGGGAAAAAATGAATTCGCCGTGGAATACCTCCGGAAACGCGGCGAGGAATTGCGCAAGGAATCCGAAACCGCCGAAGGCCGCCTGCAGGAATACCGGCGCAAGAACAACCTGGTTTCCCTCGACAACAGCATCAACATCATCGGCGAACGCCTGCGCGCCATCAACGGCACGCTCACCACCGCCCGCCTCGCCCGGCTCGATATTGAGAATCTGCTCGGCCAAATCGAGCGCATGAAACAGAGCGACAGCAGCCTCCTCGAAATTGGTTATATCTCAGCCTACGGTACGATCGCCAGCCTCAAGGTCCAGCTCGCCGACCTCACGAAACAACAATCAATCCTCAGCGAACGATACCTGGAAAAACATCCCAAGATGATCGACCTGGCCAACGCCATCGAAGTCGTAAAATCCCAGCTCACGCACAATATTCAGCAATCCATCGCCGACCTGCGCACCCAGTACGTCAAGCTCCAGGAAACCGAGGCGTCCTACACCAAGGAATATCAGGACGCCGAGAAAGACCAGCTTCGCCTCGGCGAATTGTCCATCGACTTCAAGAGTCTCGAAAACCAAGCCCAAGTCGCCAAGAGCAATTACATCCAAATCCTCGACCGGCTCAACCAAACCACCACGTCGAAGAATCTCGAAAACATTCCCGTCAAACCACTCGACCGTGCCGTACCCGCCGGCGCTCCCTACACGCCAGTCCTGAGCAATATTATCAAGACCAGTCTCGGCCTCGGTTTACTCGTCTTTGCCGGCGTCGCCTTCGGTCTCAGCTTCATCGATGACCGCGTGAAGAGCGCGTGGGACATCGAAGGTTTCATCGGCGCCAACCTCCTCGGCATCATCCCGGAATTAAACGGCGTACCCGACGCCGAGAGGCACTCCCTGGTTAACACCGACAAAACGTCGCCCGCGTCTGAAGCCATTCTCAGCGTTTACAGCGCGATCAAGATTCAATCGAAGCTCGATTTTCCAAAATCAATTCTCGTCACCAGCACGATCCCCGGCGAGGGCAAGACGATGATCAGTTGCAATCTCGCCGCCTCTTTCGCGCGCCACGGCAAACGCGTGCTGATCATCGATTGCGATCTCCGTCGCCCCATGCTCCACCGCCACTTCGGTCTCACGAACGAAACCGGCCTCATCCCGTGGTTCGAGTCAGGTGCGAAAATCCCCGGCAATCCCTTAACCGACGCCTCTCTCGGTCTCACCAAAGTCGCCGACAATCTCCACCTCCTGCGCTCGGGCGGCCGCTCCAAAGGTCCGACCGAACTTTTTGAAAAGCCCGTCTTCGGCCAATTTCTTGAGAGCCTGAAGCAGCACTTCGATCTCATCGTCGTCGACTCGCCTCCGATGGGCGCCGTGACGGATGCGCTGCTCATTTCCGAATGCACGGACGAGGTCATTTACGTGTGCCGTTTCAATTGCGCCTATCGCAAACACATCCGTCTTTATATCAAACAACTCAAGGACGGCAAAAACGAGTTATTGGGAGTCGTCCTCAACGGTCTTTCCACCCGCCGCATCGAGTACTACAGCAATTATCGCTACTACCGTAGCTACAAAAAATACTACGGCTCGCAGTCGTGAACGCGCCAAACGCGATGAAGGCAAATCAACTGCGGCTTAGCTTTTCTGAATCTTAACCGTCCGACTTGTGGGCGGGGTGCCCTCACCCCGTGAGGCA
>JANYFP010000084.1 GCA_025362555.1 Verrucomicrobiota bacterium | reverse complement strand
ACGAGTCAGCTCGAAGCGCTCGCGCAGAAACGGTGAGACGGGTTTGAGCAGAGGTGAGTTTGGCGTCGAGCGAGGCCAACGATTTATTCCCTGTGGATTGATACCCCGGTGCTTGTCGCGACAGCGCATGCGCTGATTCGTGAGCAAGCTCGCTCCTGCATTTTATAAAAATAAAAAGGGCCCGATTTTGGTAACGATTGGTATTTTGTCAGGCAGCCGCGCTGGAACGGATCGGTTGGACCGACCGCTGACGGATGATTCGCTCTGCTACGATGAGATTGATGACCCAGCCCGCGCCCATCAGCAGCGCTCGGCTCAATCCCTCTGGCTTACCGTAGAGCAGGAACCACGGCAAATGAGTCAGCACCTGCGTACCCGCGCCCAAGCCGATGGCATACCCGCGCATCATCCAAGCGCCGTGTTGGACAAAATCACGCCGGCGGATGGACGCGACACCGAGGATTATGCACCCCACCATCGCTGAACCAAAAAGAATTCTAAAACCATAAAGCAACGCGCCGTCGGCTGCGACCGGGGGATAGGAGTGAGTCATCCATAGACCCGAAAGTCCGGCGGCAAGTCCGCACGGAATCAAGAGACGTCCGGCGGCGCGATGCCAGGCTGGCTTACGGCGGCGAAACCCCGGGGAGAATTGGAATGCGCCCAGCACGCAGTAAATACTGACGGCGAAAATATGCAGGACTACGGGGAGCGGCGCCGCGAAAAACCGGGCATTCGCCGGCGTGATCGCTGCGCCGTTTGCCAATTCGGTTAAACGAACCGTGCCGGCGATGACTGGCACCACGCTGAGTAAGATCAGAGCAGCGGGCACGAGCCAATCGTTCCTGGTGGAGGAGATCATGGTGAAGTCCTCTTATCGGTGGGCGCGGGATCGCGTAGACGTTGCTCCATGGACGTGAATGCCATGGCCGTGGGTCACTGGTCAAGCGGGTTGCCGCAGGCCGGCTTGAGGCGCGCCCAATATTCCACGGAGCCACGCCTTCAGTATTCGCATCGCGGTTTGTCCTGGGCGGTGGTCTGGCTTAGCGAAAAGCAATAAGCGGTGGAGCGGGTTGACCTTTGCCGGGCGGGCGGCCCGGACAAATACCGGGTTTGCAGCGAGCAAACAACGGCATCAATTCGCTGGCTCGCCGAGCCATAGTCGCAGACGACGGCTGGTTTGAGAGCGGGAATCCTGAAGCGCCTTGGGGTCAAGGCGCTCCGCCTACAGATTGCGGATTACAATCACGCCACTATTTTAACTGAATGGGTCTGGCTTGGCGGGTGTCGGCTTATTCTGAGCGTAGTGCATCCACGGGATTTACGCGGGTGGCGCGTTGGGCCGGAATCAGGCAGGCGAGGAATGCGACGATTCCGAGAATTGCGGCGACGGCGACAAGCGTGAGCGGGTCGCGGTCGCTGATTCCGAAGAGCATCGAGGCGATCAATTGGTTCACGGCAAAGGCTCCGGCGACCCCAAGGAGTAGGCCGAGGACGGACAGGCCCATGCCGTGACGCAGCACGAGCTGCAGGATATTGCCACGCGTGGCGCCGAGCGCGGTGCGGATGCCGATCTCTCGCGTGCGTTGACTGACTGAATACGAAATCACGCCGTAGATGCCGATTGCGGAAAGTAGCAGCGATACACCGGCAAAGGTGCCAAGGAGGAGCACGCGAAATCGATTGTCACCCAGGGATTCGTCTTTGATCGCATCGAGAGTTTTCATATCCGGCAGCGCCTGATCGGGGCTGATCTCGTGGATGGTTTTCTTGATGGCTTCGCGGAGCAGCGCGGTGTCGTTGGAGCTGTGAACCATCGCGGACAGATAATAAACCGGGCTCTGCTCGTTGGTCACATACATTCCGGGATTTTCATTGGTGTCGTCGAGGCCACCGACTTTCTCGTCGGCGATGACGCCGACCACTTCCCACGGGATTTCTTCTCCGAGCGCGGTTTTCCCGGGCACGATTTCTTGGACGAGGATTCGTTTTCCAACGGCATTGCCCGCGGGCCAATATTTTTTGGCCATGGTCTCATTGATGACTGTGACGGGTGGTGTTCCGTGCCGGTCGGTAGCGGCGAGCAGTCGGCCTTGGCGCAGTCGCATGCCGATGGTTTTGAAGTATGAAGCGCTGACCATTTTAAAGTAGCAGGCCCGGCGGTTGGCGCGGTCGATATTTTTCTCGTCGGCAATTTGGAAGGGCATCCCGTAGCCCCAGCCTTGCATGGGCCGCACGGAGGTTAGGGCCACGTCGGTTACGCCCGGAAGTGCGCTGAGGCGCGCGTCGATCTGATGAAGGTACGTATTCAGTGCGGTCGTGTCGGGATAACGTTTGTCGGAGAGCGGCAAGTTGAACGTCAGAACGTTGGTCGAAACAAATCCCGGATCGACGTTACTAATTTTTCCTAGGCTTCGGATCAACAAACCGGCGCCGGTGAGCAACACGAAGGCGAGCGCAACTTCGGTGACGACGAGCGCGCTGCGCACCTGCGTGTGGGCGCCGGCGCTGCTGCCGACGCCACCCTGTTTCAGGGAACTCGTTTGGCTGGGCTTCGCAGCCTGGAGCGCGGGAAATAGCCCGATGATTAGGCCGGTCAGCAGAGTGAGTGCGAAGGAGAATAATAACACGCGGCCGTCGAGGTTAACGTCTGCTTCGGAGGGCAGGGCGTAGGGCGGCATGACGGCTTTCAAGCCGGACAGGGTTAACTGGCCCACGATCAATCCGAGCCCGCCGCCGACGATGGCGAGGAGCAGGCTTTCGGTGAGAAATTGCCGGACCAAATCCCAGCGACCGGCTCCGAGGGAGAGGCGGATGGCGATTTCGCGCTCGCGACCGACGATCCGCATGAGCGAAAGATTGGCGAGGTTTGCACAGGCGATGAGCAACACCATGCCGACGGCCGCCAGCAGGACGTAAAGGGATTGGCTGAGCCGATGATCAATGAGGGTTTCAGCAAAACGGTCAACGCCGACACTCCAATCCTTGTTTGAATCCGGGAAATCGGCGGCGATGTGTTTGCCAATGGTGTCCATTTCGGCGCGCGCTTGTTCGAGCGTCACGCCCGGTTTCGTTCGCGCGAAGGCGCCGAACCAATGGAAATTTCGCGTCATGTTGCCCGCCGCAAACGCGAGGGGCCGCCAGATCCGGGCGTAGCCGCGCTCGAAGGGCGTGCCCTTGGGCAGCACGCCAATCACGGTGTGTGGTTCGCCATCGAGCAGGATCGTGCGGCCGATGATGCCCGGATCACCGCCGAATTGGGTGTGCCAGAGGGTGTCGCTGAGCACGGCGACGTGGTCCTTGCCCGCTTCATCCTCGCCGTCGACGAAGGTTCGGCCGAGTGCGGCGCGCACGCCGAAGATGTCGAAGTAGTGCGCTGACACGCGTTCGCCAGGAAGTTGGATTGGCTCTTCGACCCCGGTGAGGGTCGTCGATCCGCCGGTGCGAGCGGCCATGAAATCGAAACACTTGTTCTGTTTTTGCCAGTCGAGGAAGTTGAGGGTTGAGATGCCGTTGCGCCCGCCACCGGGAGGCGCTTCGAGCACGCGCATGATCCGGTCGGCGTTGGCGTAGGGGAGTGGTTTGATCAACACGGCGTTGACGAAGCTGAAGATCGCGGTGTTGGCGCCGAGACTGAGGGCCAGACTGGCGATGGCGACAGACGCGAATCCGGGACTTTTCAGCAGTGTCCGGGCAGCGAAGCGGAGATCTTTGATCAAGCGGTTCATGGTGGGGCTAATTGAGGTAGAACCAGCGGTTGCCAGAAAGGTTACTTGAAATTTCTGGGAAATGAGAGGCGAAATTCGCGCGTGAATTTTGCGGCGTGGGGAGTAAAGCGAGGGCCGCAAAACATGGATTGCCCGCGCGAGGAGCATTCCAGAGGTGAAGGGTTTTACGCTTCGATTTTATACCGACGGCTCTTAAGATTTAGACTTTTGCTGGACAATGGAGTGGTCGGGGCGATTGCCCTCAATCGTCCTGCGCACCCAGAGGGCCGTTGAGGGCAACGACACCTACCAAAAGTCTAACTTTCAATAGCCAGTGGTAGTGGGCTGTTTTACCCCCTGTGGCTTTGATATCCTGGAGCTTGCCGGCGGTTTGGTCTGTTTCAAATGTCCCGGGGATCTTTCCTGAACCGGAAGTGACAGTCGGAGTGTAAAACTCCTCCAGCTCAGCGCTACTAACGATTTTTTACGGCGACGATTCGCACCAGGCCTTGTTCGGTGGAGGCGTGTTCGACGGACAGTCCGGCGGCGGCGAGCAGCGTGCTGACGCGGGTGGCGTCGAGACGGAGTTTGCGGTAGCTGCTGGCGGAGAATTTCCACTGGCCATCGACGCGCGCGTGCAGGAGGTCGTTCACTTCCACGTGGTCGGGGTGGTAGTCGAGGAAGCAGGTGAAGATTTGATCGGGTTCGCTGCGGACCGGGATGAATCGCTGCGAGCCTTTTAATTCGTGGGTCGCGAGATCACGGAAGCCGAGGACGAGTCTTCCGCCAGGAGCGAGCGAGCGTGCCGCATCGTGAAAGAGAGAGGTCAACGATTCAAGGAACGGGAGATGAGTGAGGGTGTCGCCCATGCAGACGATCAGGGTGGGCGCGGCGTCGAGGTGTTTGGGGAAATGAGTGAGGTCATCGCAAACGGTGCGAATCGGTAAATGGCCGGTGTGCGTGCGGAGTTCGGCGAGGAGCGGGGCACAAAGATCGAGGCCGACGACTTGATAGCCGGCTTCGGCAAGCGGGAGGGTTTGGAAACCTGAGCCGCAGCCGAGATCAACGGCGAGGCCGCGCGGCCATGACGCGAGGCCCAGGGAATCGAGGAGCTGCTGATTACGCGCGACAGCGGCAGCGAAGCCGCCAGCCATCCAGGTATAGACGGAACCGAGGAGTTGATCGTAGTGGGCTTGGACGGTGCTCATGGCTGATGATTCAGAACCGACTCGCTGACAAAATACACGAAATTCACGAAAGCAATTCGGTCGGAATCGATCTGTCTCATGGTGTCATTATTTTCTGGTTGGGCGTGTTTTTTTGTAAAACAGTTGGAGCCGGACGGTCCGTTTTTTTGGGAATAGATTCCATTTGCCGAGGACGCCGCGGTCCGCCATTGATCCGAACAAGCGTGAATCAAGAAACCGTTACCTATCTGACTAATCTGGTCATCGGATCAATCCTGGCGGGATTGATTACCAATTTCTGGTGGCATCATCGGCAAATCAGCGCGATGCGGTATTGGATGATTTCAGCGTGGATCATGACAGTCGCCGATATATTATTCGCGGCCCGCCCGATCCTGCCCCACGCGCTGGCGCGGTCGCTCCCGACTCTCATGGTGACCGTCGGGCAAGCGGGGCTTTTCTTGGGCGTGCAGCAAACGGTGGGAGTGGTGCGGCGATGGGGTTGGGTTTCCGCTTTATTTCTGGTGCATCTGGTGGGCGTGGTTTTTTTCCTGCTGCAGGATCAACCGTCGCACTGGCGGATGGTGTTGAACGCCTTGGTTTGGGCCAGCCTTTCTTTGGCGGCGGCCCGGGGGTTGCGGAAAGCGCCGTGGCAATTTTGGAAACCGCTGCCGTCTCCGGCGACGGTGTTTTTTGTCCACGGTCTCTTTCACTGTATGAGAGTGGCGTGCGCCATTGTCTTTGCCCAAAATGAGTGGAGCGAGGCGACGGATGCGCTGCAGGTCGTCAGTGATTTCGAAGTGAGTTTCTTTATGGTGTCGCTCTTTGTGGGCTTGCTGATCGCCCACTTGCAATTGCGCCATGAGGAACTCACGCGCGCTCAGGTTGAGCTGCACACCTTGTCCGGACTTCTGCCGATTTGTGCGTGGTGCAAACAGGTGCGCGATGACGCCGGCTACTGGCAACAGGTGGAAGGCTATTTGGAGAAGCGCAGTCAGATTAAATTCACCCACTGCATCTGCGTGGACTGCCTCGATAAAGTGAAGAAGGAGCAGGTCGCGACTCCGGCGGGGTGAATCAGGCGCGTGAATTCCGCCGAACAACTTTGCCTCGCTTGCGGGCTGTGCTGCGACGGCACCCTCTTCGACAACGTCCAGCTCGGACCGGGCGACGACGCGAAGAAAGTGAAGGCACTCGGATTGCCGGTTACAGTCACTCGCGCTCGGACGCCGGTTAGCCAATTTCGCCAGCCGTGCACGGCCTTGTGCGCGGATCGCACGTGCCGGATTTACGCGGACCGGCCGGTGCAATGCCGCACGTTCGAGTGCGGTGTGTTCAAAGACGCCCAAGCGGGCCGGATCACATTCGCCGCCGCGCTGCGTTTGGTAAAACAGGTCCGGCGGAAGGCGGACAACATTCGCCGACTGCTGCGCAAACTGGGCGACATCGAGGAACACCGCCCGTTGGGCGATCGCTTCCACCGCATGCAACTGAGCTTGGGCTCCGGCGTGGCCGACGAAGCTACGGCGCACACTTTTTCGGAATTGGGCCTGGCCATGCACCAACTCAACCTGCTGGTTTGCGGAAAATTTTATACCAAGGCCGACACCCCATGATCTCAGGGGATCGCGCAGCCACTTGTCACGTAATACGTGACAAATAATTTGCGGGTGCCCTACAGGGGAATGTCACTTATTAAGTGACGAGTGTTGGGGATCTAAACGGTTCAACCTCGTCCGACGGTGCGGCGCACGGCGGTGATGAATTTCGCCATCTGGTTCGAAGTGATCGCGGGCGTGCCGCTGCTCGCTGTCGTGCTCGGCACGTTAATGAGGGGGCGCTTCCGCAGCCGGGAAATCCTGTTACGGTCGGCTTAAAGCAGTGGCGACAATTGCGGCGTGTGGCTCGGCGCGCGTGGGCAGGACTACGAACTACAAAGTCTGACCCTTACTGGTTTTTTCCCAGTGGGTCCAATACCCCGAAGCAAGCTCCTGCACTCGGAGTGAGAGATTTGCAGGTGATATTTGCCGGCATCAGTTTGATCAAATACCCCGGAGCTTGCTCCGGGGATCTTTACTTCGACCTGCCTCCCATGCGCTGCCGCACGGCTCGAGCATAATACGCCACCGGGATCAGCGTGAGCAGGGAAGTCACGATGAAGAACATCATCTGGTTATGCTCTCTGTTCGGGTCGGTCAGGAATTCTCGCGCGATGGGATCGTTGATATGGCGCGCCAGTGCCACGGGGCCTGCGGCCGCAATCCGCGCAATGGCAAAGCCACCGCTCTGCGCCGTGGTCCAACCGAGCGCGGACAACCACGCGTACGCGTTGATGCCCACCGACACGCAGCCGATGGCGAGCGCACCGATTCCCACCGTGCCAAGTGAGATCACCCCCACACTGAGCGAGCCGATTGAAAGAAATCCGACC
>JANYFP010000024.1 GCA_025362555.1 Verrucomicrobiota bacterium | reverse complement strand
CACCGTGGTGCCTTCGCCGGGAGTGCTGCTGACGTCCAGCCGGCCGTTCAAGCGCTTGGCGCGTTCGCTCATGCCGAGCAGCCCGAACTGATGGTCGCTTCTCGCTGCGATTTTGTCGGCGTTCAAACCGCTGCCGTTATCTTTAATTTCCAGTGACGCGGTGTCGGTGCCGAAGGTCAGTCGGATCGTGACCAGAGTCGCGCCGGAATGTTTGACGACATTCGTCACCGCTTCCTGCGCAATGCGCAGTAAGTTTTCCTCCACGATTTCGGGCAGGCGCTTTCGTTCACCTACGGTCTCGACCTCGATGGCGATCCGGCTCCCGGCGGAAATTTGCCGGCTGGCGATCGAGAGTGCCTGCGTCAGATCAAATTGCTCCAGTTCCCGCGAGCGTAAATCCCAGATTGAGCGTCGCAGTTCGATCTGACTCTGGCGCAGGAAGCCGCGGGCAAGTTCGAGCGGCTGGGTCGCTTCCTCGGGGCTGCGCTGAAAAAGCTTGGACGCGGTGTCGAGTTGTAGCGCGATTCCGGTCAGGGCTTGTTCGAGAGTGTCGTGCAGTTCACGCGCGAGCCTCGTGCGTTCGGTCAGCACTGCGCGAAATTCCAACTCGGCGGTTTTTCTCACCGTCATCTCAACTTTGAGTTGCTCGGTCCGCTCCTTGACCCGCGCCTCGAGCAGGTCATGGGCCTGCTGCAGTTCTCGTTGCGCCTTCTCGCGATCGGCCACCAGGAATTTGAGCATTTCGTTTTTCTTCGCGATCGTCATCACCCACAGGATGAGGGTGGCGAGCAGGGCGCACGCGACGACGAAACCGATGAGCAGACGTTCCGAGGTCAGCCAGCTGGGCGTCTCGATCACCCGCATGCTTTCCGCATCGGGCAGCATGAGCGTGAGAGCTTTGAGTTTTCCATCTTCGCCGCTTTCCAGCGTCGCGAGGCCTTTGAGTTCGACGAGGCTGCCGAGTGGAATCGAGTTGATCGTCGCACTTTCCTGCTGACCCTCAAATTCGGCGGTGAATGATTGTTCGGTGTGCCGGATCGTGCAGATCGTGCGCACACCGACAAAACCCGCGTCTTCCCGCCGCACCTGGCGCACGCTGCGATCGAGCAAGGTGCCGCGGAGAATGATCAATTCGGCCGCGTGCAACCCGTCGCGCAACTCGGACATTGGAACCGGTTTGGCCGCGATCACCGGTCCGGTGGTGCCTGACTCGCGCATGACCGCGTCGCGCAGCACCGGCTGATAGTTCACGATTTCCAGAAATCCGACCGCCTCGATTTTCCGGCCGAGCGGGATTTGAATCGGTTGACGACTCTCCAGATGCATCCCGCCGGTTTCATCTTGAATGAACAGATCGAGGCCGGGGCGTTGGAACGTGACCACGCCTTTGACGTGCAATCGTTCTCCGAGATTCGCGCTCGTGCGGAATTTTGCCATGTCATCCAACGGTAGGATCGGCTGTTCGAATGGCGGATGTTGCTCCGATTCCTCGACGACGAATTCATCCGCATTCGGCACGATGAGACTGACCCCGGTGAGTTGCCGCCGCGCGTAGTTAAACGCCGTGGCAACCGTGCCGCGCACCCGGACCTTGGCTGCCACCAGCGAGCGCGGATTAAGCTGCGAAGGCAGTTTGGGGAAGACGCGCACGCGGTAGCCGCCGATGGAAATCTCCACCATGGTTTTCTGCGAAGCGACATAGGAAACGGAACGGACCAGGCCGGTGATTTCGACGCGTTGACTTGCTTCCACTCCGGCCATGAGCCGTTCGATTGAAACCTGTTTGGCGGGAGGCAGGGTCGCGGTGCCGAGTTTTGTCCAGTCCGTCGATTGAATCACCGGGGCGAACCAGCCGGGCCCGGTTAAGCCGTCGACTTCGAGGTAGTCGCCAATTTTCGGCTGCCGACCGACATTTTGCACAAAGATGCCAGCGCTGTCATCTTGAATCACAAACTTGCCAAGCCATTCCGGTTCGGCCGCGGTGACGACGCCGCGAATTTTTACGTGGAGTTTTGATTCCGCCACACTGGAGGGGAGCGCCCGTACTTCCGCGGCGGTGGTCAGAGTTTTTGTTTCGGTCGCGAAAGCCGGAGCTTGAAAAGAAATAATCGCGGCGAGACACCCGAGAGTGACTGTCGCCGAACGGAGCAAAGGCGAAGCGCGCATGTGGAAGGGGGCGGAGCGAGGGAATCGCGGCTACATATCGATTCCAAGCTTTCTTTGTCCCTGCGTCACTCGTGAGCTCGTGGTTGGTGGGCGCGCCGATAACGCACGCGCTGAATCGCTTACAAGCAAGAAGCTCCTGCAAATGACTCGAATCGTTGCGGGCATTTCCAAAGATTTTATGGGGTGGGCTGAACCCAGAGCAGGGGTTGCGTGACGGCCATGTTGCGCCGGACTTCCTGATCAGTGGGATCGGCCGGCAATCGTTTCCAGAGGGCCAGATAATCCGGCCGGCCAAGCCGGTAGCCAGCGAGCAGCAAGGCGGGTTGGCGCACCGGCCATGCGTCGAAATGGGTTACGTCGGCGGCGAAGGGCCACGCGGTGCGCTCGGCGAGATACGGATAAAGAAACGCGACGGCCTGTGCGACGCAACGTCCGTCAGACAGCGTAAACGCCCAGAGATTCTGCTCTGGCGTGGAAAGAATTTCCGTTAAAAGCGCGAGGTTATCGAGTTGGAAGATCGAGTAGGAATACGGTTTGGTGCGGGCGAGCTCGCGCGGAAAACTGCCGTCCAGGGCGAGTTGTTCGGTCAGCAGCGTTTCGCGGAAAACGCGGCGTGCTTCATTCAACGCGGCCGCATCACCGACGAAGCGCGCGAACACCGCGACCTGCAGCGTGTACGCCACGCGATGATTGTTTTTTGCCGCGGCTTCTTCCCGGCCGTTGGGATCAGTCAACATCCAGTGGAGATAGTCCGCGAACCAGACCCGCACCCCGGCGATGGTTTCAGTCGGAACACCAGGTGCCTTTGTGATGGCGGTGACGGCGAGCGGTACTTCCGCCAGATGCAGCGTATCGATAATTCCGATGCCGCGTCCGGCTGACACGCCGGGTACGGCCTGCGCAAAACGCAGGTGGGGATTCATGCGCGTTTCGGGGTCAACGAAGAACACCCGCAGCCAGTCGGCCGCTCGCGCCGCGTAAGCGGGATCACCGGTGACGAGATAGGCCGAGGCGAGCGTGGCGACGGTATCACGCATCTCGCGCAACAGTTGCCGGTGGGCGTCGAAGTTGTCAGGATTGCTTTTTCCGTCCCGGCGCTCGTAGGGCAGGCCGTCTTTGGTTTTTGGATTTGGCCACCAATAGTCACCCATTGAGAGATAGTCGCCGGGCACTGCACCGATGCTCGCGGCAAATCCCGGTAGCGGCACTGAGCGCAAGGAAACGGGTTTTGTTTTCATGGCTACCGCAGCGAGCCGCAGGATGCGTTCACGTTCGATCTCGGTGATCTCGGCAGCTCGCTGTGCGGGAGTCGTGGCCAACGTCGCTTGGCGGGTTGCGACGGTCGCTGCGGTCGGTTGATTTAACGGGAGGAAAGCGGTCGGAATGTCTTTTATTTGCGCACTGACGATGGCTTGGCCGGCGGCGGGCAGGGTGACGTCGATGTGCGCGCGGCCGTTGGCGAGTTGTACATACTTCGAACCGCCCGCAGTGCCGAGATCATCGAGCAAGCGTCCATCGCCGGTGTGGCCGAAGCGAACGAAGTTGCTCGCATCGAGGCAGACCACGCCGGCGGCATCGAGTAATTCAACCTGGAAACGCTGCGGGCCGTTGGCCGTCGGCATCGCTTGTAGGCGCAAGTGATCGGGTTTGTCCCAGGGTCGCGTTTCATAGCGGAAAGCGATCTCGTCCGTCATGGTGCGGCCATGAGCGCGCCCGACGGCGCGCAGGGTATTCATGCCGTCCTCAAATGGAAGCTGCCAGCGCAGGCCCGCCGCAGGGAAGTCCTGACTGTCGCGGTGGCGTACGCCTTGCGAGGTTCCATTTAACCACAGCTCAACCTCATCGCAGTTGGAGTAAACGCGCACGAGGCGTTTCTCATCCGCCTTGCCCCAACGCACGGGCCACGAATGACCGTAGATGCGGATCATGGGTTCCTGCGTCCAATAGGATTGATAGACGTAGAAAGATTCCTTCGGGGTCAGATCGCGCTCGACCGCGCCCTTCTGATTGATGAACGGCACGGGATTATCCGGGCGCAGGGGCGTGGAAAAATCTTTGAAAGGCCACATCGCCGAACCGGTGAGCCAGCCCATTTTTTCCTGTTCCTTCAAATGCCAGTCAACAAGGTCGCAACTATAGGTTTCCGACCAATCACCATCGCGTGAGGCACGGGCGTTGCCGCCGAGGGCGGTGAATTCGAGCCCGCGCTCGTCTGCCGCGCCGGTTGCTTTCACCTCGCGCAATCGTGCATAAGGATCCTCCGCATTTCGCCCCGCGTGACTGTCGCCGCCCCACTCGGCGTGAAAAAAATGTTTCACGCGCAGCGATTCTTTGCGGGCTACTTCCGCGTACTCCGTGAACTGACCGCGATACCACCCGGCCCAGATGGATGGCGAATAGACGTCCGGAATGTCCCGGCAGAAATCGCACCGCCGCAGAGTGGTGACCCGCGACGGATCGAGCGCATGAGCCAGCTCGTTGAGTTCAGTGAGAAAGGCCCGGATCTTAGCCTGATTGAATTCGCTGAAATCTCCGGGCCAGTCGATTTCGTTGCCGAGGCCCCAGAGTACGACCGCGGGATGATTGCGATGCTGATCGATCATCGCGCGCAACATCGCGCGGGCTTGTTCGCGATAGTGTTCGCCGCCCAGGCCACCGCGGCACCAGGGAATTTCTTCCCACACGATAATCCCGAGTTCGTCGCACAGCTCGAGGATCCGTCGCGATTGTTGATAATGGCCGAGGCGGATAAAATTTACGCCCATCGATTTCATCAACCGCATCTCCGCTTCCATTTGGGGCTCCGTCATTGCCGCCGCGACGCCCGCATGATCTTCGTGGCGGTGGGTGCCGCGCAGGAGGAGCCGCGTGCCGTTGAGCATGAACGGTCCGTGGTCGACAAACTCGAACGAGCGCAGACCGAATCGCTCCCAGACTCGGCTCGCCCCGCCCGCGCCACTCGCAGTCACTTCGACGCCGTAGAGAGCGGGTGATTGCGGTGACCACAATTCCGCGTGGGGAATTTTAAAGGTGCCGAGTGTTTGCGCCTCCGTCGATGGCACCACTCGGATTTCACTCTGCGTGATCGTTTCCCCGTCGGGTTTGATCAGACGCAAGGTGACCGTCTGATCGTTCCCTTGGGAGGCGGCCGATTCGAATCGCCCGCTGACTGTGACCTGCCACGAGCCATCGGTTTGCCTCTCCGATTTCGCGAGCACTCGCGTCAAGCCGCCGACGGGAAGATAGATCAGGTGAACCGGTCGATAGAGACCGCCATAGAGGTTAAAATCACTGAGGTTCGATGGGATTGACTCGAGATCACGTGAGTTATCGCAGCGGACCGCCAGTGGTACCCGGCCAGGAGTAATGCGGAATTCCGTGGCCGGTAATTTCGAGAGAGCTGAAGTGTGGTAGGCCGCGATCGCGTCAGTGATATCGACGGTAAATTCATCGTATCCGCCGACGTGTTGCGCGACCTTCTGATCGCCGATCCAAATTTCCGCTTTCTGTCCGACTCCTTCAAATTGCAGCAGAGTGCGACCATGGGCATGAGGGTTTTGGATGTCCAATTCGGTGCGATACCACGCCGGGCCTTGGTAGTACGGGACGTCGGGATCAACCGCATCGCTCGCGTTGTAACAATGGGGCAGCTCGACCGTTTGCCAGCGCGGAAGGTCCAGCGCGAGGTCGCTGCTACGGAGCGTTTCCCAGATGCCGCCGAGATCGCCGCGGAAAAATTGCCAGCCTCGGACGAGGGTGGTGCTGTCTTGCCAGTTCGCTGGGCGCGGCTGCGGTGGCGTAAGTTCGCTGCCCAGACCGATGAGCGAGAGCAACGCGAAGCCCATGAGCGCACAGAGACGAAGCGGAAAACCACGGGAAAAAAACGGGAGTCGCATGGGGCGGGGCAGGGGGAAATTGATTGTGGGTACCACGAAATCGGGTCCGCAGGTTAAAGCGCGGGTCCGATCGGCAAAACCGCCAGGTGGAGCCATCAATTGTAGCACTTTGGGGGCGCGCCGCATCCCTCATTGGAGGGATGCCCCCTCATTTCGCTGCGGGCGGGTGGGCGGGTAGGCGGCGAAGGAAATCATCCGGCTTCCACGTGGTGCCGTCGACGCGATGGATGATTTTCCCCTGCCCGTCGATTAGGAGCGTGGACAAGGTGTGCTTCAGGAAATTCTCGCCTGGCTCAACAATCACGCCGAACTGATGCAGCAAATCGCGCACCGCGTTTTCCGGTCCGGTGAGGAAAGTGAAATTGGCGGAATCAATGCCGCGCACGTCCGCGTAATTTTTGAGCACCGACGGCGTATCGTAGACGGGATCGAGGGTGATCGAGACCAGTTCGAGGTCGGTGATGCCTTTCGCTTTGGCGGCGTGCTGCAGCGCCATCATCCGCAGCGTCGAAGCCGGACACATCGTGGCGATCGGGCAACGGGTGTAGATGAAGTTCATCACGATCACTCGGCCGCGGAAGCGGTTGATTGAAACCACTTCGCCGTCCTGATTGTAGAGCGAGAATTGCGGCACGGTTTCGCCGATTTCGCGATAGGCTCCTTTCCCGCGCATGGCGGTGTCCTGGCGAAGAGTCGCAGCGGCGGCCTTCACTTCGCGCTCTTTGACGGTGTCGATCAACTCGATGTCTTCGAGGTGCAATTCGTTTTTTTCGTCATACGTCAGGCGCGCGCGAAGCCGCTGGCCTTCCTTGAGTCGGGCGAGGTCGGCGGGTGTGACAATGAATTCCATCGTCATCGCCGGCATGTAACCGGGAATCTCCTCGTGATGGACCAGCACGGCCGATCGCTCGGGCGTGACGGCGATCACTTCGCCGGTCAGCGCATGGGATTTGGACTCGGCGGTTACGGCAACAGAGTCAGCGGCCGCCGCAGGCGTGGTAGGCGACGCGGGTTTGTTTTCCTGGCGGGTGCATGCGGCCATCGCGGTCAACAGCAGAGCCAGCGGCGTGAGAAGTGAGCGATAATAATTCTTCATGGGGAGAATGCCGTTCGCTTAAAATTTAACCCGTACTCCGGTGGAGAGAGTCCAGCGAGGTTCCAACTGCAGGCCATTGACGCGTTGATAAACGGGCAGCTGCACAAAAACAAACGCACTGCTGCGCGACGTGATTTCAGCGGTTACGCCGGGGCTCAGGTAGGCGTGCGTGCCGCCGCTGTTGGCGGTGTCGCCTTCGGAGCCGTGCTCGCGGCTTTCTGTTTTCAAGTTGAGCTGAAGTTGCGGCGTGAAGCGGCTCGAATTTAACCAGCGGATTCCGCCAGTGAGGGTGACGTTCGTGGAGGGCAGGAAATTGTCACGGGCTGCGAGTGGTTGGTCGAGTTGCGCCTGCGTGAAGACGCCGATGCTGGTCGCCGGACGCGCGAACCACGACGCTCTCACGAGGAGATCGGTCGTGCCGGTGCCGAGTTGCAGGCCGCGGTCGAGCAACTCGCCGGTCTGTGGTCCTTCGGAAAAATTCTGGTCAAAGCGACCGGTGGGCAGCTTGAATCCAAATTGGAAACTGCAGCTGTGATTCATGCCGGGTTTTTGATAACGCGCGAGGAGACGCAGATCACCGTGTCCGCTGGCGTGGGAAGTGGAAATGGCGGTGTCGCCCTCGGCGAGGGTGGTGTGAAAGCGATCATAATATGGCAGCGCGGCAGTGAGCGCCCACGAGGAATTGAAAACGTAATTCAGATCGAGCCAACTGCTGCGGTTGAGGGTGCGCTGCTGGATTTCGTTTTCATTGGGCAATTCGAGGGTGGATCGGTCCACACTGCTGGTGCCGCTGCGCAGATTGGTTTGGTCGGAGTATTCGAAGCGCACGCCGGCTTCGAGGCCGGTCGTGGTGTTGTAGCCTTGAGCAGCCCAGTCGGAGCTGAGCGAGCAACCGCAGACGGAGCAGGCGAGAGCGGTGGAAGGACCGGCGAGTGCGGCCGGAATAAACAGGAGCGCGAGAATTTTAATATTCATGAAAGAGAATTTGTCCGGTTAAAGTGAGGCGGTCCTGGAACGGAAGCGGCCCAGGATAAAGTCGATTAGCAAAAGAATCACGAGGCTTGTGGCCATGAGCGGTAGCAGCGTGGCGAGCAGCACAACGATGATGATGGCGCCGCGCGAAACCGCGAAGAGCGACCCGGACGCGTTGGGTGCGGCGAGTTGCCCTTTGGGGCGGCGCGACCACCACATCATTACGCCAGTCACCGCGAGACCGATGAGGCCGAGGCAAGTGACCAGGCCGAGGATTTGATTCGCGAGACCGAAGAGCTGGCCTTCGTGCGCGATGATGCCGTAGGTCATGAATTTCGCGCCGAGCCCGAAATCTTTATAGCGGATGTCAGCGAGGATCGCGCCGGAATATTGATCGAGGTGAAGGTAGGCTCGCGTGAAGGCGCGGTTGCGGTCGGTGAGAATTGAGTAAACGCCGGTGGGGCTTTGCGGCAGGGCGATCGCGTATGCGTCGGTGACGTGGCGTTCGATGGCGATCGTCATCACGCGTTCGAGAGAAATGCGTGGATGGTCGGGGTCGTCGGCGACGCCGGAATCTTTTTTGCCGCGCCGATGTTCGGCGTGTTCATCGGCGGGTGCCGTCGAGGCGACGGTGGCGGCCTGCTCGGCCATGGCTTTCGAGTTGAGATACGGCGACCAGCCGCCGAGGAGTTCGGAGCGGTGGGCGCTGGCGGAGGTTTCGCGCGGTTGCCATTCGCCGACGGCCTGCGCGAGGGTACGCGACCATTGGCCGCCGACCTTCGTCCACTGGATGCCGGTGGCGAGAAGGAAGAGCGTGAACGCCGAGAGCCACACGGCGGGCACGGCGTGGAGATCACGCAGCAGCGCACGCCGGCCCGCGCCGAAACGCGGGAGCAAGAAACCGCGGACCGTGGAGGGTCGTGGCCACCAGAGATAGAAGCCCGAAACGATGAGCACGAAGGCCCAGCTCGCGGCGAGTTCGATGATAATTTCTCCCGGCAATCCCGCCAGCATCGTGCCGTGGAGATCGTGCAGGATGCGCATCGGGCGGGTCGCATCATCGATCTGGCCTAAAATCACCCCGGTATACGGATCGACAAAAACGGAGGTTTTGCCTCGTCCGTAGGGTGCACCGAACTGAATTTCAGTGGAACGGCCGGCGCGAGCTGCAGGGATAAACTGGCTTGGATTCAGTTTGGGGAAAGCGGTTCGTGCGACGGTGAGTTGCACGTCGGGGGAGAGCGGTTGAGCGTTCAGGGCTGAGAGTTGAGCGCCAGATGAGACTGGTCGTGGCACATTGAAGAGGTTGCGGTATTTCCATTCCTCGAACTGAGGTTTCCAGAGATAAAGCGCGCCGGTGACCGCCAAAAAAACGGCAAAGGGCGCAACAAAAAGCCCGGCGAAAAAATGCCACCGCCAGACGGCGCGGTAGAGCGCTGGCGCGTTTTCAGTTTTTAGGTTTTGATTTTCGTTTGGCATCGGCGTTGAGGTCAGAGGCTCCAGATGATTTCGGCGAACCAGGTGCGTCTGGGCATCGGGTGGAAGACGTGATAGAGACAGTTGTTGACGTTATCTACGCCGAGCGAAGCGGTGAGACTGCGGGTGAAGCGCCAGGTGGCTTTCAGGTCGGCAACGAAGAAGGCGTCGGTGCCACCGTAGCCACCGTACGGATCGGAGTTTTCCAGCGTGTTGTATTGATAGCTGGAGTAACGGGCTGCGGCGGACAGTGAGAGCGCGGAAGTGGCGCGCCACGTGACGACGGACTTCACCTGCCAGTGCGGAATGCGCGGGAATTGTTTGCCGACGGTGTTGGTGGGGACGCCGCTCACGATGATGGGCGCGTTTTCCTTGATGACGGCGTTCGTGTACGATGCGTTGAAATCCAACGTGAGCGCATCGATCAGAAATTCTTTCTGTTGGGCGGAAAATTCTGCGCCGCGCGTCAACACTCGGCCCACGTTCTGCGGGCCGCTGAGCGACGTGCCGTCGGGCCGGAGGGTGGATTGGTTGACGAGTGAGTCAGTGACATCCTCCTCGAACAAACTGAAGCGTAACGAGCCGTGCGGAATCGTGTGTTCGACGGTGAGGTCTTTGGCGAAATCGCGTTCGGGTTTCAGGCCGGGATTATTCTGTGTGACGGAGCCGGACGCGCTGACCGTGCCCTGGAATAATTCGCCGACGGTCGGAAAGCGGGTCGCTTTCGCCAGTGAGAGTCGCGCATGCCAATCGGATTTCGGCTGCCACGCCAAAGCGAGTTTGGGCGACCACGCGGAGGTGGTGCGACTCGGGTAAGCGCCGGATGCGGCGGCCGAAGCTTGGTAACCGTTCTTTGCACTCCATGTTTCCCAGCGCACACCGGGTGTGAAGGTCCATCGTGGATTGAGGCGCCACGTATCCTGGGTGAACAACGCTTGGGTGACGGTCGTGCCGCCGTTGCCACTGAGCAAGGTGGTGACGGATGAACGATCTCTCCAGTTGGTCTGGTTGCGCTGTTCCTGCTGCGTAAAGTAGGTGTCGTAGTGATAGCCGAAAGCGGGCGCGTGATTGCCGAGCGCCCTCGTGGAATCGAGCCAACTGAAGAGGGCGTCGGCGGATTTCCAGCCGGTGTCGCCGACGAGAGTGGCGCGGCCGGCGCCGCCGGTTTTGGCGGAGGGGAGCGCGGTGCTGGCCGCGTAGGTTTTGTCGGCGAGCACATCGTAAAGCGAACCGGTGAAGGTGGCTTGCAGCCCGGCGACTGGTTCGTGACTGACGGTAAAGCCCTGGACGAGATCGCGCTGCAGGCGCTCGTTGACGTTAAAGGTTGTCGGGGTGATGGTGAAGATGCGGCCGGCGGCCTGGATTTTTCCGCTCCAGATCGGATTGCCCGCGCCGTCGCGGAGGTAGGTTTCAGGTGCGAGATTATTTTCCTCGCTGGTCCAATAGATGAGGGAATAGCGCAAATGCAGGTCATCCGTGACATCGTAGCCGAGTTTCAATTTCGCGGTGTCTTGAATCGCCTCGGTCGGCCCATACGAACCATAAATGATTCGGGCGTTGCCGGAGAAATCCGTGTCGGTGAGCGCACCGGTGGTTGGGGTAGCGCTTGAAATGGTGGGGTCGTCGGCGGCGGTGGCGGAAACGTTGACCGTGCCAAACTGCATCGGTTGGCTGTCGTTATCGAGGTGGTTGACGAAGGCGAAATAGGAGAACTTCCCTTTTCGGTCGCCGACAGAAACGAAGCCGGTTTTTCCGGCGTACGAGCCTTTGGTGGCGTATTCACTGAAGTCTTCGGTGAAATACTGGGTCTTGGCGGAGGAAGAGAAATGAGTCGGCATCTGGGTCGTGAAGAGCACGGTGCCGCCAATCGAGTTGCCAGTGTAGAGGGCGGAGTAGGGACCGTAACTGACGGCGATTTTTTCGATTTCCTCGGGGACGATCAAAAACCAGCGTGGTGAATTGCCGAAGCCGGTGCCGAGAAAGTTGGAAAGCAACAGGCCGTCCGCGAGCACAAGGGTGCGGCCGGGTTGGCGGTTGCTCGTGCCGCGAATGCTGGTCAGCGCGTTCTTATCGCCAATGAAACGCTTCCGAATAAAAAGGTTTGGCAGGTACTGCAGGGCATCGCCCGTCTCAGGGAGATTGAACGACTCGAGATCCTCGCGGAGAATTTGATGGGTGACGGACGGAGCCTTGAGTCGGGTGGTGGCTGACGTAGTCTCGACCAGATAGTCGTTGAGCCGAAGGGTGGGGCCCTCGGTGCTCGCGACCAGGTCGACGGCGCGCAGAGTGAAGGCCGAAGCAGCAAACATGCTGCCGGTGGCGAGTGAACGAATGAAGTGAGAAAAACGAAAAGTAGCCATGGCGTGGAACGTAATAACTGAGCTGAAACGTTGACTGCGCCCTGAGGGCGCGGATGACACCGACACAGCGCTTCGGGCAGGCCGGAGGCGGGGACCACGTGGTGCGTGGACACATCACAACCGGGCGCTCGCCTTACTCGGGGCAGAATGGTTTCTCCATTCAGCGCGCAAATCTGTTTGTGGGCGGGGTACCCTCACCCCGCAGGGCATGATTCCCGTAGCGGGGTGAGGGCACCCCGCCCACAATTCAATTCACGGAGCAATCCGGGCGTCCGGCTTTAGCTCAGATTGCGTGGGGGCGGCACGGGCACCGACTCGGTGCGGGTCAGGCCGGCGTCGTTCACGATGCCCGGCCATGCAAGGTCCGGCGCGGTCACCACCACGGCGACGGCATCTCCGGTAACTAACAAAAGCTTTTCCATGCCGCTGCCGAGCTGGGCGTCGCGCGGCAGTTGCTGGCGTGCGGTGTCCTCGGCCGACTGCGACAGATGGCAAAGGTCGCAGGGCGCGCTGCCGTCGAACGTGATCTTCATGGCGCGCGCGGTCGGCATTACCGCTGAGTAATCATGCAACATTTTCGCCCAGCCCACGACCTGCACCACGTTCCACAGTGCGCCGTTGGCACAGAGCCAGGCGAGACAGAGAGCGAAGATGGAGAGACGGCGGCGCACTTCCGAGCAACTTGCCGCCGACAAGTTAGCTGGCAAGTTCAAATCGGCGTTGGCTTGTTCGGTATCAAGTGGCGGGCGTCGAATCGATCTTGAGTCTGTGTTTTGTTGAGCGCCGTGCAGGATTTATACTCTGAATCCCATTTCTCCGATTGGTGAAGCTTGCTTGCAAGCAAGCTTCACTAATCAATCCAGCTTCGGAAAATATCCGGAAATTAATCAGCGCTCTTTGCCGGCGCCGTTCTTTTCTCCACCTCGATCGCCAGGCGCTGCGCGATGGTCGTGCCATCGGCCGGGGGCGCATTATAGGTTTCAATCCAAATCAGTTTGGCCAGTTTCACGTCGTAAAGTTTGGCCGTTAAGCTGAGCGGGTGGTCGGCCGTGGCCGCGCGGGAAAATCCACTGAGGATAAACTGGCTTTTGAGACGGGTGCCGCGATCAATTATTTCAGCTTCGGTGGCGTCCGCTTTGAGCTGCATCGGGCTGACGCTCGGCTCGATCTTTGCTTCCTCTTTGAGCGATTTCAAAAATTGACTGAACACCTCGTCGGCCAAAGTTTTGCCGTGATCGCCTTCGCCGTTGAATTTGATCACCGCGAGGGGCCGGCCGGACTGTAAGACTTCCGCCGCAGCACCGAGAGCGGATTCGATTGCTCCTGAGACGGCGGTTTTTTCTCCGGGAGTCAATATGTGGCCCATGATTTGTGCGCCCGTCGGCGCAGGCTGTCCTTCATCCGTTTGCTTCGCGTCCTTGCTCTCGCGAAAAGCCCAGGTGATGAGGTTGAAAACAATAAATATCGCCGCGACGATGCGCAAAAATTTCGGCAAGTGTCCCCAGAGTGAGAGCAGCACGTGCCCGCCCCACAGGATGAGGTTGTAGCAAAACCGAAGCCGATGACCGGGTTCCGGAAAGGCGGGAAAATGAGGGAAGGGCGGCGGGCCCTCCGCGGCCGCGCGGTTTTTTCTGCGCGAACGATCGGATGCGGGCGCTGAACTCGCGGCGACGGGTGTGCTCGCGACCGCATCTCCCGCGGCGAGTTTTTGGGCGAGTTCCGTCAACGCAGCCGTTGCTTTCCCCTCGGATACGCGCAGCCATTGGACCGAGAAAAATTTTTCCGGGACGCGGGCGCCGGCATCACGCGTGTCGTCAATGACGATGGGCACGAGAAACATGATGTCGTCGGCGAGATC
>JANYFP010000580.1 GCA_025362555.1 Verrucomicrobiota bacterium | reverse complement strand
CTTGGGAACTATTACAGTTGGTTTTTCAGATGAATCGCTCAGTGCCATGGAAAATTTGGTGAGTAAGAAGAGTGTTCGGCGTCTCGCACGCAAAACAATCACGAGCAGGCAACGGAATGCCCACCCAAGAAGGCGAATCTCAATAAGACAAATCGATCAAACTACACATTCCCCAATCGGGCCGTGGAATCGCCGAAGCGCGCCAAATTTTTGACGCCCGCCTGATCGGCGAGACTGAGAAAGAGATTACTCATGGGCTGATTCTCGTGCTTCACGTAACGGCCTGGCGTCAGCAATCCGCCGCCACCACCGGCCAACAACACTGGCAGGTTCTCATGCGTATGACGATTGCCGTCGGCGTTGCCACTGCCGTAAATGATCCGCGAGTTGTGCAACAGCGAATGCCCGTCGACGTCCGGCGTCGCTTCCATTTTCTGGAGGAATTTGCCGAATTGCTCCGCGTACCAACGATCGATCTGCGCCACTTTATCCACGCGCTCGGGATTGTTCTGGTGATGCGACAAATCATGATGGCCCTCGGAAATTCCGATGTCACTGAACGAGCGGTTGTCGCCGTCGTGACCGAGCATGAACGTCGCCACCCGCGTCGAGTCAGTCTGGAACGCGAGCAGCATCATGTCGTACATCAACTCGACATATTCCGCGTGAGCCGTGGGGATGCCGGCCGGCGTGGGCTGGGTCGGATCAGCGTTGGCGCCGAAACGCTCGGCTTGCTGGATGCGCGCTTCCACGTTGCGCACGCCGGTGAGATATTGATCAAGTTTGCTCCGATCCGTGACGTCCAACCGGCTCTGCATGCGGCGCGCGTCATCCATCACGAAATCCAAGACGGAACGCCGGTCCATCATCCGCCGCTGCGCATTCACCGCGCGCGTACCGTGCGCACCGGGACCAAACAAGCGCTCGAAAACGAGCCGCGGATTCGCCTCGGGCGTCATCGGCGTGGTCGGTGACTGCCAGGAAACATTGTAGACGTAAGCGCACGAATAACCCGAATCACAGTCTGCGGATTTGCGGCCGGCGTCACAGGTCAGTTCCAGCGAGGGGAAACGCGTGAGGTGGCCCACCTGATTCGCAATGACCTGGTCGATCGAGATGCCCGCGCGCACATCGGTCGCGCTCTTGTTGAGTCGCACACCAGTGAGAAAAACACTGTTGCCGCGAGCGTGATCGCCGCCGCCATCAGCACCGGGATTGGCGTTGGCCTGGGCGAGTCCGCCGAGAATTTGGAGATGCTTCCGCATGCCTTCGAGCGGTTGCAAGGTCGCATTGAGCCGGAAATCAGTCAGCCCGCCCTCGGGCCACCAACGCGCGGGAATGGCGCCGTTGGGGAAGGAAACAAACGCCGTGCGCAACGGGGCGCCGGTCGCGGTCGTCGCGAATTGCGCGGAGGTCGAAGTCGTTGAGCCGAACACCCGGGATGGCAGCAGCGAACTGAGCGCAGGGAGCGCGACGCAGGCGCCCAGCCCGCGCAAAAAATTACGCCGACTCAGGCTGGCAAAATGTTTCTCGAGGGCGGAATCGTTCGGGGTATTCATAAAGCAGGAGGGCGTTGGGCTCAGCCTCGCGGGACGGGCGGGAGAGCTGTGGTTTGATCGGCAGTTTTGACGGAAACTTGAGCGCGACGTTGCTGGAACGGCACGGAATTTACAATCCCGTTCAGCAGCGCCGAGGGACGCCCGCCGGACGCTTCGAGCTGCGCCACGAGATTGTCCACGGTATCGGTGTCGCGATAGTCCAGCCCGCGACCGAGGGCGTACGTCAACAGCTTTTCACTGAGGCAATAATAGTAATCGCGACGGTGTTTCGTCACCAATACGTGCTTCAATTCACGGATATCCGCGAACGACTCGCCGGTGATGAGCGTGCCGGCCGGCTCGACGGGGCGCTTGAGCTCGGCATCGCGCCACGCGCCCATGGCGTTAAAATTTTCCAACGCCAACCCGAGCGGGTCCATGCGGCTGTGGCAGGATCGGCACAGCGCGTTCTCCGCGTGCAAAGCCAGGGTCTCGCGCAGCGTCATCTTCATGATTTTTTCCGGACTAGCGGCATCTTCAAGCGCGGGAATATTGGGCGGAGGAGGCGCCGGCGGGGTGCCGAGAATGGCATTGAGAATAAAAACGCCGCGCTTCACGGGAGACGTCCGGGTCGGATTCGAAGTTACCGCGAGCGTCGTGCCCTGCGTGAGCACCCCACCCCGTGGACTGCCCGGGGCCAGTTGAACTTTGCGCATCTCCGGTCCGGTGACTCCGCTGATGCCGTAATGCTTTGCGAGATCCTCGTTCAAGAAAGTGTAATCGCATTCAATCATTTCGAGCAGGCTGCGATCTTCTTTCAGCAGGTAGGCAAAATTCATCTCGGTCTCCTGCAGCATCGCCGAACGCAATTCGTCGGTGAGCTTTGGTTTCGGGATGAGCAGCGACGCAAAATAGACTTTGAAGGCGTTGGCCAGTTCGGCGACTTGCTCCGGAGTCCGTTTGTCTTCCGGGATGGGATTGATTTTAAGGTAGGAGACAAACGCGGCCTCG
>JANYFP010000570.1 GCA_025362555.1 Verrucomicrobiota bacterium | reverse complement strand
CACCTAATTCAAATCCAGCTTTTGGTTTGGCCAAATGCAATGAGCGGTGGAGCGGGCTGACCCAAACTGCCTAAACAAAAGACGATTACTCGCCGGCTAAAGGAGCGGCTCGCACGCGGCCATAAAAATGCCCAACCAATGAAGGTTGGGCGTGGGGTAAGTGGGCATTAGGCTTAATGCCTTTCGGGGAATCAGACTGAGAGTCGTCGCCGGATTATCACGAATGCCAGGACGGTTGCTCCGATAAACGCGGCGTAGCTGGAATTGTCAGGAACAGCGACCGGCGCGTAGGTGGTGTAAATGCTTTCGGAGTCAGTGAACGCAAAATTCGTGCGCATATAGCCATAGACCGGGAGATTGAAAATGTTTTGCAGGTTATCGTCCGGGATCGATTCAGGCGTTACCCCCCACTGATTGCAGGTCACAAACATATTCAAAGAAAAGTCCGTGTTCGCGATGTGGGCGGAAAAAGATCCACGGTCGTTGTCACTCTCACCGGTCATCGACAACGATACTGGCCCATCAAAATGGAGCGTCACGTTATTAGCTGTAATCCACCCGCTGCCGGTCGTGACCCAGTTTCCGTGAACCGGATCAAATGGGGCGAGATCGGGATTGGTCGGAAGCAGAAAACTCAGGCTGGAAGAACAATTGAGCGGACCCCAATACGAGCTGGTATCGACCCCAAAGGGATTATCGGAAGCCATCGAAACGAGGCTGCCGACCTCATTCATCGTAACCAAAATGGGGTTCGCGAAACTCAGTTTAAAGCCGGCCAGAAATAAAACGCAAAGCCACGAAAGTGACTTAGTCTTAAGCGTGCATTTCATTAACCACGCATAGTCACCGAGAGCGGAAACACAACGGGAATATCGATTATAGTCATTCGCGTAAGGGCAAATCCCCAGGTTGGCGAAACTGCGGTGCTCCGTTTATTCGGGCTGAGCGGGAAATCATTTTTAGGAAAATGATAATCGGTTAAAACTATTTTTTCGCATGGCGCCCTCGGCGGGAATCGAACCCACAACCACCTGCTTAGAAGGCAGGTGCTCTATCCAGTTGAGCTACGAGGACAAATTGCTGGGGAGTTATTGAAGAGAGTTTCTTCAGATTGCAGCATTTTTTCGGGATCGAATCGGCAAGAGCGGCGCGGGGCGTTTTGTGGTTCGACGTTACTTGGTCTGGAGCTGACACCGAAGCAGCAGGCGTGACCGGTTGAAGGCAGTTGAGCGTGAGACTTTACGGCGCCCGGCTGGTGCGAAATTTTCTCCAAAGCGAGGCGACCGTCAGGGCGGCAAACGCGCCGCTGGTATCGATCATCACGTCGTAAATGGAAGCGGTGCGCGACGGAATGAACGATTGATGGAATTCATCTGTGGCCGCATAGGTGGCTGCGATTAGGAGCGCGATTGCGATGGCCTGAAAGTGCGATCCGTTTGGTCGGGATAAATTGACGGAGCGCAGGGCTAATAGAGCGAGGATCGCGTATTCGGTGAAATGCCCGCCTTTGCGAATGATGGTTTGCACCAAGTCGATCGCCGTCGATGAAATATCCGGGTTCAGCCACTTGAGGATCGGTTCGATGATTTGGGACGTGTGGGTGGAGGAACCGAAGTCGGTTGAGACAAAGAAAATGAGCCCCATCCAGAGGATGACGGGAAGCCAGTGTTTGAGTGCGCGCAGCATGGTGATTGCGCGAAGAGTGGTGAGGTCCGGTGGGACTCGTCAACTCCTTGGCGAACTGCGATCCGAGCGCCGCGATGGGGGATTCGGTTCTATTGTCTCGGGATGAAGTGGACGGAGCCGCATCGCAATGAGACTTCCTCCCGTTGCCGGCATTGAGCGACTCCGCCTAAATCAAGGGAAGAGAGCGGACGTGTTCGACTTAGCCAGGCGCATAAAAAAACGCCCTGAGTCGCCTCAGTGCGTTAAGGGGGAAAATGGTCGGGCCGGTGAGATTCGAACTCACGACCTCTTGCACCCCATGCAAGCGCGCTACCAGACTACGCTACGGCCCGACAAGTGAAGGACCAAAAAGCCTCACGGCTTGCCGCGATGCAAGCCCTTTCCATGAGGATAATTATTTCATTATTTCCGGCTGTTTCGCCTAGGCTGGGGCGATCTCGAATTACTTCGGCTCACCCCCAATCTGAGCTGGGTGGCGCGCTGATCGCACCTCAAGGATTGATTTTGTGACGGGTGATGTGGGCGGTCCTGCAAAGGCGGGATTACGTCGCCGATTTCGTCTTTCGTCACCCATGGCCCGCGGGGTGAGGTACCGATGTTTGCTGCCCGGTTGCGCACTGCTATGCGCCCAGGGTTCGCCCCTGCCGTCGCAGGGCGTAGCTGCAAACCCGGCATGCCCTGTTTCCGCCTGCTGGCTTCCCAGGGATCGTCCACCGGCCTTCTCCGGGGCGATTGTCCGGGCCAGTCGCCCGGCAAGGCATCCCGCCCACAAAATCGTTTAATCTAAATTCCGCAGTCAGTTAACCGCTAATTTTCGCTAATCGGCGCTAATGCAGGCAGTACTCGGCTTTCGTTCCGGGAGTTTTTGTTCACCGATCAGGTGAACCGCTTTTTGGTCCGTCTCTCTTTGGATTTCCTGATTAGCGTCAATTAGCGTAGATTAGCGGTTTCTCATCTGAGTTTTCTAGGTTCAATTCAGTGGAGCAGCGGGGAACCGAGTAATCTCAGGTCGTCCGGGCCGGAAGTTGCGTGGCAAGCACGCAACCGACCAAATTCGCCGCGATTTATTTGCGTCGGAATGCTTAAGACGCGGGTTGAAAAACGGGCGAAGATCGGGCCAACTTTTCCCGCCGATGACTCCTGCTGAAGCCAAAAACAAGATCGCTGCACTCCGCGCGGAGGTTGCCCGCCATGCCGAGCTCTACTATCGGCGCGCCACACCCGAGATTCCCGATCAGGACTATGACCGGCTGGAACGCGAACTGGCTGATCTTGAAAAAGAGTTCCCTGAGTTTGCCGTCAAGGAATCCCCGACCGTCCGCGTCGGCGATGATCGCCTCGATGGGTTTTCGACTTACCGGCATCGCCAGCGGATGCAGAGTTTGGACAACACGTATTCCGAGGCGGAATTGCGTGAATTCCATCAGCGGCTCGTGAAGCTTTTTGCTCGCGATGAATTGGCTTACGTGATCGAACCGAAAATCGACGGCCTCGCCGTGAGCGTGACCTACGAAAAAGGAAAACTCACGCGCGCCGTCACCCGCGGAAATGGGGAGGAGGGCGATGACGTCACCGCCAACGTCATGACAATTCGCACCCTGCCGCATGAGTTGACGGCCGGTGGAACTTATCCAGTGCCGGACCTGATTGAGATTCGCGGGGAAATTTACCTGACCCTCGCCGAATTCCAGCGGATCAATCTGGCGCGGGAAGAAGCGGGCGAAGCGCTCTACGCAAATCCGCGCAATCTGGCCGCAGGCACGCTCAAGCAGCTCGATTCACGGGAAGTTGCGCAGCGAAAATTGGAAATCGTGCTGTACGGCGTGGGCTTTTGTGAACCGCCCGCAGCGGATACGCAGAATCATTATCATGAATTGGTGAAGCAATGGAATCTGCCGACACTCGAGCGTTACTGGAAAGCGGTGGGCATCGATGAGGTCTGGGCGGCGGTGCAGGAGCTCGATCGGTTGCGGCACGCGTTTGCCTACGCGACCGATGGCGCGGTGGTGAAGCTCGATGATTTTCGGTTGCAACGCGAAGCGGGCAGCACGTCAAAGGCACCGCGTTGGGCCATCGCTTACAAGTTTCCGGCGGAGCGGGCCGAGACGCGGATTAACGCGATCTCAGTTCAAGTCGGACGCACTGGGGTACTCACGCCCGTGGCCGAGTTGGAACCCGTGTTGCTCGCCGGCACGACAGTCGCGCGGGCGACTTTGCACAATCAGGATGAGATCGCCCGCAAAGATATTCGAATCGGCGATTACGTGCTCGTGGAGAAAGCCGGTGAAATTATCCCGGCGGTCATTGAAGTGAATCTTAAGCGGCGCGCGCCGGAGTGTGTCGCGTACAAGTTGCCCGCGCAGTGTCCGGTGTGTGGTACGCCTACAATTCAGCTCGAGGAGGAAGTGGCGACGCGTTGTCCGAATGTGAATTGTCCTGCGCAGGTTCGCCGCCGGCTCGGTCATTTCGTGGCGAAGGCGTGTCTTGATATCGATGGCATCGGCAGCGCGATGATCGATGAGCTCGTGGACAAAGGCTGGGTGAAAGAATTGCCTGATTTATATAAATTGCGACGTGATGATCTGCTCACGCTCGGCAAGAGTGTGGAGAAATCCACGGACAATTTGCTGGCCGCCATTGAAGCCAGCAAGGGGCGAGAACTATGGCGGCTCATTCACGGATTAGGCATTCCGCATGTCGGCGTGGCGGCGGCGAAAGATTTGGCGACGCATTTTCGTGAGATTGAGAAATTGGCCGCGGCGAAGATGGAAGATTTTATCGCCACCAAACAGGTGGTCATCGCCGGCATCGGTGAGACGATGGCGCGCGCGATCGTGGGGTATTTTAACGAGCCGCGAAACCGCGCGATGGTGACGGCCTTGCTCGAACTGGGCGTGAAACCGCAGGCACCGACGGCGAAGGTTACCTCCAGCAGCGTGTTTGTCGGAAAGACCTTTGTACTGACCGGCACTTTGCCAACAATGACGCGCGAAGAGGCCGGAGAAAAAGTCGAAGCGGCGGGCGGCAAGGTGTCCGGCAGCGTGAGTAAAAAGACCAGCTACGTGCTCGCCGGAGCGGAGGCGGGTTCGAAGTTGGAGAAGGCCCAACAACTTGGCGTGCCCGTGATCGACGAGGCGGAATTCGTGCGGCTGCTCGCCGCAGGGAATGAGAATTCCGTCAGTTGAATTTCCTTTGGGTTCATTCGCTGGGGGGGCAGATAATCCGAAGCGAATCGGACGTTCGACCTGATCGGCGACACGCTTTGCCGGACCCCTTCAGCTCGGCATAGGGAACTGTTTCCTGGCATTCCGTCCTTAGCCGTAACCATTTAGTCGAACAATTGTTCTGCTGACAAATGGCGCGGACTGAAAGGTGGAACCCGACCTCCGGGCGGGTTGGTGCGATGCGCGCAGGGAAAAACGCGCCCGGCTTGTCCGCCGTAGCCTTGGCGAAGGCGGGAGGTCGCGTTCCACCCCATTTAACTCAGTTTTTGGCTTAGGTTTGATGTGGGCGGGGTGCGCTCACCCCGCGAGGCATGGCCAAAGACAGCGGGGTGAGGGGGCTCCACCCACAAAATCACCGCATCCAGACGAGCGACGTGGAACATAACCGAGTAATTTTAGGATTTCGACGGTGGCATGATCTTAATCGGCAAGCGGTTCAGTTTGCGTGCGAGGTCTGATTTAAAACAAACTCGTTATAACGAGGAAACCGCAAGAAATGCAGAGCATGAGGCCGACAAATGTGCTAAGTTATAGGCCAACAACCGGAGAGAAATTATGAAAGCAAACAAACGTCAGGATTTTTCAAAGTTTGTTCCGCTGCCTTTGGGCACAGAGCTTACTCACGCGGACAAAAAGGCGATAGCGACGGCGGCGCACGGCAGTGATCCTACGCACCGTTTTCACGTGAATGCGGCGGGTCACGACCTCCGTCCCACGGTGGCGGCATCAGGATCACCGCAGCGCATGCGGGCGCGTCAGGGTGAGGCAAGGTAGAGACTCACGCACGAGCGAACCCCCGCGAGGCACGCGGTGCGAAAGTCGAAACCTGCGGGACGAGGAAGGCACCCCGCCCACCTCAAACTTAACAGAGTAATCCTAGGATTCTGTTGGTTTGAGTTTGGGCATGCCGTTGTCTACGGAGAGCGGACCGGCGCCGGCGAGAGCGAAAATAATTAGCAGGAAAAACACCAACGCGGAGAGCTCAAGTGATTGCCCCATGGTCATCAATCCGTCGGAGCGGTGGATGAGCA
>JANYFP010000566.1 GCA_025362555.1 Verrucomicrobiota bacterium | reverse complement strand
CGAGGTGAACGGACACCAAAACGGACACCAAATAGCTCGAAAAAGCAGTTTCGGAGTAATGACAGATTAGGCTTGGTTAGCACTGAGGAGCTGTCATTTTGACGGTGCAATCAAGGCGACGGGCGCCGATTCCGCCCCGCGCCTCCAAATTCACTCAATGGGTGTGTCCGCAGCCTAGGAAGTAGAAGTCTGTTCCCCTGATCCTGAAATGAGCGGTGATGGAATCGGCCGGAACAACATCCGCTGTGGGGCGCAGCCGTAGTGTCCCACTCAAAATCGCGGTGTACGGCGGGCACTTTCACTGAACGCAAAACCACGGTGCGACCGCTAAAAAAATGAAATCAAGTGTACCAAGATTGCAGAGGCGCGCTGTGGGCTAGGCGATTTGCCCAGCGTTGGACCCGACCTTTGGTTAATAATTTTGCCCCGCCAAGCTTCAGTGCTGCTTGTCCGGCGAAGTTAAAGGATCGGTAATAGCAATCGGGAATAACAATCACGTCGCCCCCGAAGCCCAGTTTAAATTGGGTTACGCCAGAGTAGCTATCCTCAATCACGGCCTCCCCGCGCAATATGGCCTTGGCATGTTCTGTCACGAGGTGATGCAGATCGAATTGTTTGAGTCCTGCTTCCTTGGCCCATTTAATCATTTCCCACCACATCAAATGATTCGGTCGAAGTTCCTCATGTTCGCCCGACCAACCCACCTTGGCGACTAACATACTGCTGCCACACACAAAGGTAAACGCGGCGGAGACAATTTCCGATTGATAACGGCACAGAAAAATTTTCACCAGTCCGTGGGGCGCTAAACAATGCCAGATATCGTGTAATTCTTGCGCGGAAGCAGGGGAGGGATCAATGCCGCGTCGGGCGCAAAGCTGGCACAGCAGGCGATGCATCGTTTCGATATCGGTCTCGCTGCCCTGAACAACTTCCAAGCCGCCCTTCAATCCACGGCGAATATTATTACGCACACTGGCCCTGGTTTTGGCGAAGAGGGCATTCAGATCCTGGTTGAGATCGATGATGGAGGTGGCGGTCACCGGATGACCCGGCAGGAGCAAGCTTGGCTTGGGATAGAATTCGTTGCCGAGTAATGTGGGAACGATGTTCTGCCACCGATAGCTTGGCAGCATGACCACGTAGGCGTGGGCGGTGATTTTCAGCCCCTCGATCACTTGTTGCGTAACCAGAGCGAGCAAATCCGCCGACTCAGAGATCGGGCCGCGTGAAATATAGCCAATACTGACTAGTTTTAAGATTCGGCGATGGAGCACTTGAGCCCCGCCAATGGCCCGTCCTTTCTGATGAATAATAATCCGATACGCTTGCCAGCCGTGGTGTTGTTTCCTCCGGGCCCACGCGGTAGTTTGTTCGTGGTGAGCACCGGTACTGCGAGCAACCAGCTCGTCCCAGATGGGATTCTCCATGGCATGATCGATTTCAAAATGAACTGTCGAGGGATTGCTCATCGTGAATGTTGGTCGGTCTCCAGCGTTGGTTTTTGCGAATCGTGCTTTTTGAAAGTGCGGTAAACCGGTACGGCGATCCTCAGGTTGTCGGCGATAAAGGGGATGTGCGCTGTGATTGCCGCTGGGGCCAGTTAAGATTTACGCCGTTTAATTTTCTACTGGGATTAAGGCCGATCGCATGACATGGCCAAAGGCATTCTCAGCCAACCCAAGATTGCCGAGGCACTGAGTGCGCCAATCGATTGACCAGTCTTTGGATTCGGCCTTTGGATAATAGCTGTGCTCCACCTAGCCTAAGGGCGGCCTGCCCTTCGGGTCGAAAGGATCGGTAGTAGGAATCGGGCATGGCAATCACGTCACCTCCGAAACCGGTTTTGAACAGGGTTATGCCCGAGGCCCCATCTTCACTCAGCGGTTCGCCGTTCAAAATGGCGCGAGCGTGGGCTGGCATGAGGCCATGAAAATCGAACTGCTTAAGTCCCGCCTCCTTGGCCCATTTGATCATTTCCCACCACATGACATGATTCGGGTTTAGCTCCGCATGTTGTCCCGACCACCCCACTTTGGTCACGAGCATGCTGCCGCCACAGATAAGAACAAAAGCTGAGGAAATGATTTCTGATTGATACCGGCAGAGAAACAGTTTCGCCATTCCTTTGGGTGCCAAGCATTGCCAGATATCGTGAAATTCACTCGCCTGCGCCGGTGAGGGGGAGATGCCCCGTCGGGCGCAAAGCTGGCACAGCAAACGATGCATGGCGTCGATCTCGGCTTCGCCGCCCTGAATGATTTCCAGGCCGTGCTTCATGCCCCGTCGAATGGAATAGCGCGTACTCGCCCGCATTTTGCTGAGGATTTTTTCCAAGTCCTGATTGAGATCGATGACCGTGGTGGCGGTGACGAGATGATCCGGCGTCAGTAAATTCGGCTTAGGATAAAATCCGTTGGCGCTTAATACCGGAACAATCTCCGTCCATTGGTAGCTCGGCAGAATGACCAAATAAACATGCGCCGTTTGTTTGAGGCCTTCGATCACCTGTTGGGTGACCAACGTGATGGAATCGGCATCCTCAGCAATCGGTCCACGGGTAATAAAGCCAATCCTGGTTACCTTTAGCGCGCGACGGTGGAGCACTTGAGCGCCGCCAATTAATCGCCCTTCACGGCGAACTAAAATCCGATAAGCTTGCCAACCATGGTGCCGTTTTCTTTCGGCCCAAGCCGTGGTTTGTTCGCAGTGAACGCCGGGAGCTCGTGCGACTAATGCATCCCATGCGGGATTCTCGATGGCGCGATCGATTTCAAAACAGACTGACGGATTATTCTGCATCAGGTATGTTTGGATCAGAGGGAACGGTCGTTATGAGTCGTCGGGCGCAAGCACAACGAGGGCTTAGCCGATCCAATGCCACCGTGGCACGTTTCGCGACAGACGATTGACCAAGCGTTGGATCCGTCCTCTGGCCAACAATTTTGCCCCACCCAGTTTTAGCGCTGCTTGCCCCGCGCGGTTGAAGGAACGGTAGTAGGAATCAGGAATGACAATGATGTCTCCGCCAAAGCCGAGTTTGAACTTGGTGACGCCAGAGTAGCCGTCATCAACTAGCTCCTCGCCACGCAAAACGGCTTTGGCATGAGCTGGCACAAGGTGGTGTAGATCGAGCTGCTTCAGGCCGGAGGCCTTGGCCCATTTAATCATTTCCCAGAGCTTCATATGATTGGGGAAAAGCTCCGGATGTTCTCCTGACCACCCCGTCTTCGCCGCTAGCATGTTCTCGCCGTAGACAAAAGAAAGCCCGGCAGAAATCGTTTCGGATTGATAGCGACTCACAAATAATTTCGCCATTCCCCTCGGTGCTAGGCACTCCCAGATATCATGGAATTCTTTGGCCGAAGCGGGCTCCGGGACAATTTCTCGGCGAGCGCAAAGCTGACACATTCGCTGATGCATCGTATCGATATCAGCTGCTGTTCCCTGGACGATTTCAATTCCGCGCTTTATGCCGCGCCGAATGCAACTCCGGGTGCTTTCATTCATTTTGGCGAGAATGGTCTCCAGGTCTTGCCGGAGATCGATGACAGTGGTCGCGGTCACCAGATGGTCCGGCATGAGCATATCCGGTTTCGCATGGAATCCATTGGCGATTAGCACCGGAACGATATCCGTCCAGATATAACTAGGCAGCAGAACCAAATAACCGTGAGCCGTAATTTTCAGGCCTTCGATCACCTGTTGAGTGACCAGCGCAATTGACTCTGCTGATTCTGCGATCGGTCCGCGGGAAATAAAGCCGATACTGGTGAGCTTTAACGCGCGCCGATGGAGGACTTGAGCGCCACCAATCAAACGTCCATGCTCGCGAACCAATATCCGATACGCTTGCCAACCATGGCGCCGTTTTCGAGCAGCCCACACCGTTGTTTGTTCATGGTGAACGCCAGGTGAGCGAGCAACCAACTCGTCCCACGCGGGATGCTTGATGGCATGATCAATTTCAAATTGAACTGACGAGGGGGGATTCATCAGAAATAGTTTCGGATGCTTGGAATTGAGCGCATGGAAGTGATGTCACTCACCGGTGACCGGCGAATGCCGTTTGGCAAAAAACGATAAAATGAGATTCCATGCCTCGAAAAAACCGGCGAGGCGGAAACCGGCGCAGATCGATACATAGGCCACGACTCCGACGAAAACTTGCGTGAGTAACTGAAAAAACGGTGAAGTGAGTGGCAGTTGATTGGCCGCCATAACGGCAAGGACCATGACCAAGGTAGCGCCAATGTAGGGCAGCAGATCGATGATTTGACGGACGGCCCCATAGCCAACAAACCGACCGCTATAGTAGGCATTGATGCCAAAGCTAAATATTCCAAAAAAGACGGAGCCCCAGGCCATCGCGAGAATCCCAAATGGAGCACTGATACTGATCACTAAAATCCCGATGGCTTTTTTGATTAATTCGAGCCGGAAAAAGAGATTGGAATGTCCCTGCGCGCTTAGGATATTAAGATTCAGGACCTGCAGAGGCCAAAGGACGACCGCCATACTCAGGACCTGCAAATACGGTACGCACGGAAGCCACGGTTCGCCAAATAATACCAGGACCAGTGGGCGGGCGGTAACTGTGATGCCGATCGACAGCGGAATATTAATCATCATGGCTAGCGTGATGGCTTTTCTTAAGCCAGCGCGGAGCAAAACGACATTCTCTTTCGCGGCAGAAAAAAGTGGAAACGCCACGCGGCTGATGATGGTGCTGATGAGGCTGGCGGGAAGCCCTCGGGCGCTATCTGCGCGCGAATAGTATCCGAGATCTTTGGCGGAATAAAATTTTCCAATGATCAGAGTGTTGAGGCGGCCAAAAAGGGTG
>JANYFP010000554.1 GCA_025362555.1 Verrucomicrobiota bacterium | reverse complement strand
CTCCAGTTCCAGGCAGATAGACTTGCCGGCTGCGCGCGTGATAATCCGTCACTGGATTAACGAGCAACGCGGGGCCGAACATATATTCGTCACTGATCGCGCGGGCTTTCACGTCATCGGTGAAATCCATCACCAACGCGCGCATCATGGTCCCGTGCTCCCGGGTAATGTTCGCAGCCTCCGAATAAATATACGGCAGGAGGCGATAGCGCAGGCGGTCGAATTTCAGCTGTGTCTGGTACGCCGCACTCGTTTCGCCACCGAGCTCCCACATTTCACGATAGGGAAATTGTCCGTGCGCGCGAAGGATCGGTACGAAGGTTGCGAACTGGAACCAGCGCGTGTTGAGCTCGCGCCATTCTTCAACGCCGCTCGGCTCGGCGTTCTTGGTGTCCTTGATGACAAAACGCGGCGGCACCGAAAAGCCGCCCGAGTCCATGGTCCAATAAGGCAGACCCGAGAGGCAGAAGCTCAGACCGGCTGGAATTTGTTTTCGCATCGCGGTCCACGTGGCGGAGTCGTCGCCTGACCACGTCGCGGCGGCGTAGCGTTGTTGTCCGGCAAAGCCCGACCGCGTGAGAATGAACACGCGTTGGTCCGGGGCGGAGAGACGCTGGCCCTCGTAGATGGCCGAACTGTTCACGAGCGAATACGCGTTGAGGACGCGACTGCCGGAGCCGAGGGCGGTGGGGTTCACATAATCGCGCTGGCCATCGAGGGTGGGCGTGGGCCGCAGATCGGGCTCGGTGGCATCCATCCACCACGAGTCAATTCCGCGGTGGAAAAGTTGCTGGTCCATTTGGGCCCAAAGCATTTTCCGCGCGGCCGGATTGAAGGCGTCATAAAAGGTGTAGGGTTGATCAAGCCAGTCGCGCGTGCCTTCCGTCAGGTTGCGCTCGTAGAGGAATCCGTGGGAGTAGAGCGCATCGAAATTCTTCGTGCCGGGATTGAATTTGCCCCACACCGAAATCATAAAGCGGGCGTGTTGATCGTGCAGCGCGTGAATCCAGCCATCCGGATCTGGGAAACGCGTGGAATCGAATTCGTGCGAGCCCCATTTGCCTTCCGCCCAGTAGCGCCAGTCTTGGACGATGTTATCGAGCGGAATGCCGCGGCGGCGGAAACCTTTGACCACGTCGAGACTTTCCTGCGCGGTTTCATAGCGTTCGCGAGATTGCCACAAGCCGAAGGACCACACTGGCATCAACGGGGCCGGGCCGGTGAGTCGCCGATAGCCGGCAACCACGTCGTCGATGCGCGGACCGTAGACGAAATAATAATCGGTGCCTTCACCTACTTGCGACCAGAGCGAAGTGGCGGGGTCGCTCGAGGGCGTTTTCCAATGCAAACGCATTGTGGGCATGCCGTCATCGCGCGACCATTCGAGCTTGAGCTTGTAACGGCGGCCGGGTTCCAACGGTACTTGGGCGACTTCAAACCACGGCAGCCAACCTTGGTGCCAGTGGTTCATCACAAGCTTGTCGTCGATCCAGAGTTTGATGCCGCAATTAGAATAGGTTTCGAAGGTGTGCACTCCTGCGGTGGTCGCTTCGACGAATCCTTCCCAGCGCACACTGCAAAAGCCTTCGGCGGGCAACTTCGGATTAATGTCGTGGTTCGGCAGCTTCACGTTGTCCGGAATGGCGATGTCGATTTTTGCTTCGATCCTCTGCTCCACGAGCTGCTCGAAATTTGCGCCGCCGTAGTAGGATGCGGTCAACCCACCCGGTTGACCGGCGGCATTGAACAAGTGGGCGGCGGGGATTTGCTCCGTTTCGCGGAGGTCACCAAAGCGGGTGAAAGAATTATTGTCCCAGAGGAGACCGTAGCCGTGGGAAGAAACGAGGAATGGTACGGCGACCGTGCCGTTATGCTGCCAGAGATCGAGGTCGTAGCCTTTGAGATTGAGCAGACCGAGTTGGTTTTCACCGAGACCGTAGAGGGCTTCCGTGGGGTCGGACGTCCACGCTTGGCGGACGTGAAAAGTTTTTTCTCCCTGCACTTCGGCCGGCTCGATTCGGCGGCTGCCGGGTTGCTCGCTGAGCAGTGGTTTGCCCGTGAGATCGAGAAATGAGATCGCAGCCGAAGCGAGATCGACGCTGATTTGCAATCGCGTAGTCCGCACGGTGGCGGTGTGTTCGTCGGTCGAGAGCGTCCAAGCCGGGGTTGGGCCCTGGCGTGGAACTGTCATCAGGCTCGCATGGGAAAAGAACGCGCGATCGTGCGCGCTCGCGACGCGGATGGTATCATCGGCGCGCACTTCGATTTTTGTTAGCGAGCCATCGTGGGTGAGCAGAATGCCGTCAGCTTGTTTTTCAACCGTCGCAGTGCTGGCGCAGGCCAGGGTGGCGAGGAAAGGGAACAGCGAGATGAAAATATTTTTCATGGAACGGATGGTTAAATAAAATCGCAACGAGGAAGCCTCAAGGCACGAAAGGAAGCGGGCTGGTGGGTTCAGTGGGGAGGGTGGCAGTGGCCGTTTTTAAATTCTTCGCCTGCGCGCTCAACTTAATTGCGCCAGATTGTGTTCCGGCTTGGACGATGATCTGGGCGTATCCGTTGAACAGGTTGCGCTGCCACGTCGGCGCGGGCGTGCGAACCTGCAACGCGCCGAGGCGATTGACCTCGGGAATGTGATTTCGTCGGTCGGGCAGCGGGGTGACGATCACCTGAATCCGATTCAGTCCGGCGACGAGCTGTTTTATGTCCAAGGCAATTGCGGGGCCAGCCTTTGTGGTATTGAGGTTGTGCACCAATTCATGGCCATTGAGCCAGACGGAGGTCGTGGTGCCGTGCGTGGGCAAAAACAGCATCAGCTTCGCGTTCGCCGGCACGGGGGCGGCGAGCGTGACGGTGCCGGACAAATCATAGACTTCACCCGGTTTCGGGAGCGGCGCGAGCCAGTTGCCCATTTTCTGGAACGGCTCTTGGGCGTCGCTGGCGGAAGGCGTCACGGTGCCTGCGGGGGCGATGCGTCCGCGCCACTCTATGACGGTGAGATTCGCGATGGTCTCGAGGAATTGATCGGGTTCGTGCGAGACGGGATCACCGTTGCCGACGCCGATGATACGGCCCGGCCCGTCGAGTTCGAACGTCACAAGATTGTCGGCGGTCGGGACGGCGCGCCCCTGAGCATCGAGCGCCTGAACACTGAACACCGCAACATCGTCGCCGTTCGCCTTGATGCTCGCGCGATCGGGAATGAGTTGAATCGTGGCGGGCTGGCCGGTGGTTTCGACGCGCTTGGTCTCAACGATTTTTCCGCCACGAAAGCCGCGGGCTTCGAGGGTGCCGGGCTGATACGCGACCTTCCATTCCAAGTGGCCATTGACCGGCATTGCCTTTTTGCCGAGTGACTGGCCGTTCAGCAGGAGTTCGACGGCCTCGTGGTTGCTGTTGGCAGTGACGAGGATTTCCTGACCTTCCTTACCGGCCCAATTCCAATGCGGGAAAATATGGAGCACGGGCGCATCGGCCCACCATGCTTTCAAATAGTAGAAACCGTCTTTGGGGAATCCACAGGTGTCGAGAATGCCAAATTGCGAGCCAACGGCGGGCCAGCCGAACGGCGTGGGTTCGCCGCGATAATCAAAACCGGTCCAGTAGAAAATCCCCGCGAGGTAGGGCCGTGCGACGTAATGTTTCCAACCGCTCTCCGCATTCCCCCCGGAAGAGCCATCGATCTGCGGCGACAAATGGGCGTTCGGCCGATCATCGAAATAAGTTCCGCGGGTAGCCTGAGTGGTCGTCTCTTCCGTCCCAACGCCGGGCTGGTTTGGATATTCGGCATGCTGTTTGTCGGTGTTGCCCTGTTTGATGTAATTGAATCCGGCGACATCGATCGAGGAGGAAATGCCACCCCAGCCACCGCTGATGGCGACGACATTTCGGCGCGTGGGATCGAGACGCTGGGCAAAGGCCTGCATTGACGCGGCAATGCGGGCGCCCTTGATGTTGCCCTCGATCTGCCACTCTTCGTTGCCTAGCGACCAGAGAATTACGCTGGGGTGATTGCGGTCGCGACGAATCATTTGCTCGAGCTGACTGAGTTGCTCGGGGCTCGGGCCCATCAGACGGTTCTCGTCGATCACGAGCATGCCAAGTCGATCGCAGGCATCGAGGAGCTCAGGTGTCATGGGATGATGGGAGGCGCGGTAGGCGTTGCTGCCCATATTCTTCAATTGGCTGATGCGGAAATCCTGGAGCGCATCTGGCAGCGCGACGCCGACGCCGGCGTGATCCTGGTGATTGTTGGTGCCTTTCAATTCGACCCGCTGGCCGTTGAGAAAAAACCCCTGGTTCGCGTCGAATCGGATGGTGCGGATGCCGAAAGTGGTTTCATAGCGATCAACAACGGTGTCGCCGTGGCGAATGGTTGTAACGAGTTTATGCAGCGTTGGTTTTTCCACAGACCAGAGTTGCGGATTCGAAACTTTAATCGTGACGGGCAACTCTGCGCTGAGGCCGGCCCCCAGGCTGGTTTTGGTGATTGGTCCGCGGGCAATCACGTTGCCGTCATGGTCAATAATCTCCTGGTCGAGCTCAAACGCAGTGGTGGTTGGGCCTTCGTTGACGATCATGGTCTGAGCCGTGACCGTGGCCAACCCATCGCCCACTTCCGTGGTGACATTGGTACCGTACGGACCGACATGGAGTGCGGCGGTTTTTGCCAGCCACACGTGGCGATAAATGCCGGCGCCCTCGTAAAACCACCCTTCCTCCATCGTGGCATCGACGCGGACGCTGATGACGTTTTCGCCGCCATAATTCAGGTAGTCGGTCAGATCGTAGCGAAAACTGGTGTAGCCGCTCGGCTGGCGACCGAGGTAAAAGCCGTTCACCCACACGACTGAATCGCGGTAGACGCCGTCAAATTCCACGCTGATGCGCCGACCGAGATCGGATTCCGGAATGACGAAAGTTTTCCGGTACCAGCCGACATTGTTCTCCGGAAAATTCCGCCCGACTGCTTTATTGCCGTGACTGCTGCTGGCATTTGCCGCGAAAGGGAGTTCGACGGCCCAGTCGTGGGGCAGGTCGAGTTTGCGCCATGCCGAGTCGTCAAATTTTTGCGCCGCGGGACCGTCGCCGTTGCCGGCCTTGGCGAAATACGAAAAATAACCGGTCGCGTGATCGAAATCTTTTTGGGGATCAGATGGATGGCCAAAGGCGAAGCGCCAGCCGGCATCCATGCGCAAGCGCTCACGAGGGGAGTTGATCGCTGTGCCTTGGATTTGAGTGGGAACCGTTGGTTCAACGGCTTTGAGCGTTGTCGCCAGCGCGAAGGGGATGGCCAAGGCGAACAACAGTCGCGAAGACGTAGCGATATTCATGGCAGGGGGCAGGGGGATGAACGAAAGCATGTTACCGGAGGGCAAAGATTTGACTTCGGCGTCACCGCACCAGCAGGGACAGGCAGGAGAAATTCGAAGCGGATGAGTAACGTGAAGCCAAGAAATTACCGTGGCAAGTTTTTCGTTAAATCATGCTTTCAAAGCTTGTCTTCCAGCCCGGTCACTCTGCTCTTCGTTGACCAAATTATGAGTTCAAAGAGTGATTCTTTTCCCACGGGTTTTGTTTGGGGCGCGGCTACGGCGGCCCCACAAATTGAAGGCGCAGCCTTTGTTGATGGCAAAGGCGAATCGGTCTGGGACCGCTTCGCGCGCATGCCAGGAAAGGTTCACGGCGGCGAGACGCTCGATGTGGCGTGCGACCACTACCATTTATTTAAACAGGACTTCGCCCTGATGCGGAAGTTGGGGATTAAAAATTACCGGCTCTCCCTCGCGTGGCCGCGGATTTTTCCACAGGGGGACGGGGCGGTGAATCAAGCCGGGCTGGATTTCTATCACCGGCTGTTCGATGCAATGAAAGCGGAGGGCATCACGCCGTGGGTTACTTTTTTCCACTGGGATTTGCCGCAGGCGCTTGAGGATCGCGGCGGCTGGGTGAGTCGCGTCACGGTGGAGGCTTTCGCGAAGTACGCGGATACCGTCGTCCAAGCCTTTCACGGCAAAGTAAAACACTGGATCACGTTAAACGAAATTCGTTGTTTCACGCGGCTGGGTTACGGTTTTGGGGGCAAGGCTCCCGGGCGCAAAGTAACCACGGCTGAGCTGAACCAAACTTATCATCACGCGCTGGTTTGCCACGGTGAAGCGGTGCGCGCGGTGCGTCAGCATGGCGGCGCCGGCGCCCAAGTGGGCCTGACCGACAACAGCGATATTTGCATGCCCGCGACAGAAAACGCGCGCGATATTGCGGCGGCGCGAATCTGGTATGCGGAACATAACGAACATTTGCTCGGGGCGATTTATGGCGGCGGGTATTCGGCGGCGTATTTGCGACGGTGTGGCGCCGATGCGCCCAAGGTGCAGCCCGGTGATTTCAACTTGATCAGTCAACCAACCGATTTTCTTGGGCTGAATCTTTATACCGGCACCTTCGTGCGTGCTGACGCGGCGGGTCAGCCGGAGGAATTGCCGTTGCCCGCGCATTATCCAAAGGCGGATAGCTCGTGGCTGCACCTCGCGCCCCAAGTCATGTATTGGGGCACGCGAC
>JANYFP010000535.1 GCA_025362555.1 Verrucomicrobiota bacterium | reverse complement strand
CACCTAGTCATGGTTCGAATCCATGTCGGGCAGCCAATTTGCGTAGCAAATTGGCTGACAGGTGTGGATGAGAACCTCGGTTCGACGGAGCGCAGCGGAGAGGGGGCAACCAGCAGGTTGATCACTCGGCGATGCCGCTTCTGCGGCACCAATCCATGTCGGGCAGCCATTCGACGCGCTTCGCTTGCTCATGGCAGGCCTCTCGGGCGTCGAATGTCCTGAGCTTGTCGAAGGGCTCTGGTGTGCTTGCGTTTGGAGTTACGGTTTACCGTGCAAGGCATGCGCTGCGGAACCTGCAATCAGCGGGGTGAGGGCACCCCGCCCACAAAATCCGCCAGTTGGATTTGCTTCAAATACCTCGGGTCTTGCGACACGGATCTTTACTCGGTCCAAGCAGCTAATTCTAAGCCAACGATTTAACCTCGTTGATTCATTTCTGATTCGTTGTGGGTTCCGCTTTTAGGCTTCGCTTTACTTCGCGGGAAACGCAGTTCCTTGCTATTTCCGTCCATGTTTTACGGTTGCTCGAATTAAATGTGCGGTATTTTTTGAACGTTTGCTCTGCTGGTGCGTCTTTCTCTGCGTAGTTCAAAAGGTTTGCTTGGTGTTAGGTCAGGTAATTCAGAAAATGAAGCCGCTCAGGGGTGAGCGGCTTTTCTGTGTCCCGGTATAAGCAGGTGCGTAGCGCGTCTGGAAAAGCCTTATCGATTGGGCGATGCCTTTGGCAGAAATGTCCGGCGCAGGTGCATGATGGCCTCATTCGCGATTTTGTAACGAACTCCCCTCGCTTCCGGGTGGCTTAAGCATTGCGGAACTTTTGGGCGTCATTAAGCGTCATAGTTCATCCATGGTTCTCCGTCCTTTTATCGTCGCGTTCCTCTGTGCTGTTGCGGTTCTCCGGTTGGCTGGTGCCGCCGCTCCGGCGGTCGGAGTCACGGCTCCGGATAAAATGAGCGGGTTGCTGAGCAATTCACCGTTCGGAACCGGCAAAGCGGGCGCTACGAATGCGAGTGCGAGCGGGGAAGCCTTTGAGTTTAGATCGGTTTTTGAAGAGGGTGGGAGCAAATTTTTCAGTATCTACGAAACCTCGACCCGAAAATCCAATTGGGTGGAGTTAAACGATCCGGTTAACGGATTTTCGGTCAAGACCTACGATGCGACGAAAGAAAGCATCACGCTCGATTATCAGGGCAGATCTCTGACGCTGGCCATCAAGCGGGCTCCAGCGGTCGCTCAAGTAATGCAGCCACAACCGCAGCCACCGCAGATGCAGCCGGGTGTCAATGGCGGGATGCCGACCATCACGAATCCTGCGAGCCCGGGTGTGCCGACCGCGATTGATCAACAGCGGATTCAGCAGATCCAGGAGGAGATTCGCCGCCGTCGCGCGTTGCGCAGTCAGTCGATGGTCCCCAATAATTTAAATATCCCCGGGGCTCCACCACCGCCGAACTCAGGGAATGGTTCGCAATCTCTCCCTATCCCCCAACCGCAGCCCTCTAATGCCACCGGTCCGCAAATGATTCCGCCACGAAACTAATTTATGAAACGCACTTCTGTTCGCGCCTTCACGTTGATTGAGATCCTGATTGTCGTTGCTATCATCGGCCTCCTGGCTGGTTTGCTTTTTACTAACGCGGATAAGATTTTCGGTGGAACTCAAATCAAACTCGCCAGCATTGCGGTGAACGATTCGTTCAAGACTTCGCTGGTCCGTTATAAGATTGATCTCGGCGACTATCCTTCAACCAGCGAAGGGCTGGCGGCACTCCTCACGGCCCCCGCCAGTGGTGGTGATCGGTGGCGCGGTCCGTACGCCGAACTTCCCGGCGGCAAACTTCCAGTTGATCCTTGGGGCGAGCCCTATCAGTATCGGAATCCCGGGACGCACAACAAAACCAGCTACGATCTCTCTTCGAAGGGCCCGGATAAAACCGACGGCACTGCGGACGATGTGGGTAATTGGTGACGGTGGTCTCCGCCAACGTCATCGGGTTGGATCTACGCTCGTTTCGTGTGCAACGTCGCGCCGCATTTACTCTGATTGAAATCCTGCTCGTCGTCGCGCTGTTGGGGATAATCGCGTTTACTTTCGTCTCAGGTGCCGCGGATCTTTTCCGGACCAAAGAGCCCCGGGCCGAGGAAATTTTCTGGCAGGGCGTCATCGCGGCCCGCCAACTGGCGTTGGAAAGCGATCAGACGGTCACGCTTCGATTTGATTTGGAAAAACACCAGCTCGTCTGGACGGCGGCGGGATCGACTGCCACTCAAACCCTGGCCTTTCCCGGTAAACAACTGGAGTTTCTCCCCGTGACCACGCAGGGAATGGTGCTGCTCGGCGGACAGTTGACGGAAACCGACAGTATTAAATTTGTGCGCTTTTATCCGGATGGGGGATGCGACGCTTTTCGGGTTCAACTGGTCGATGCTGCGGATCGGCGCGCGGTGCTGGCGATCGATCCGTGGACGTGCGCTCCGATGATTGCGGCTCTGCCCAAATGAAACGACGCGATTCCAGCCGCCGGGCGTTCACCCTGATCGAAGTTCTGATCAGCCTCGCAATCTTTGCGTTGGCTTCGGTCGTGCTCGCGGCGGCCTATCTCAATGTTCTCGGCGGTTACCAGGCCGTCGCCCGTCGTCAACAGGGCGAAGAGGAATGGAAACTCGTTCGCGCCGTCGTACTCTCGGAGGCTGATCGCAAAAAAGTCGAGGACGGTGGCCGGCTGCAACTGGCCGACAGCAGTAATCTGCATTGGACCGCGACCATCGAGGACACCGCCGTGGCGGACCTTTTTGCCGTGACCGTGCGCTCCGAGCCCGAAGTTTCGGTGGGTAACGAAAACCGGGTCCGCGAACAAAAGATTTTTCTTCTGCGACCCAAGTGGTCGGATCCCGCGGTGCGCGATAAATTGCGCGCAGAAAGCCAGCAGAGGCTCGCCAAACAACGCCAGCAATGAGCCGTCGATTTCCATCTTCCTGCTCCGGACGCGGCTTCACGCTCGTTGAACTGCTCTTGGCCATTTCCATTATGGCGATGTTGCTCGTGGCGTTGTTCACCTTCGTTTTCTCCATGGGGGAAATTTGGGGACACGGCAGTGAGAAACGATTATTCGAGCAGCACGTCAATGCGGTGACCCGTCACTTGGAAGCGATGTTTCGTCGCGCGGCGTTGCCCCTCGGCACGGGCGCGGCCGCCGAGCCGTTCACGATCCGTGAGGTCCGCACTGGCAGCGCGGGCACGGGTAATTTCCTGGGCTTCGATTTATCCGATGGCGATCGTATGCTGATCTGGAACGGTCCGCCGTTGCCCGAAGTCCAGTGCTCGATCGGCATCGAATCGAATCGCGGCCTGATGCTGTATTGGCAATCGAAGCTCGAACTCAACCGCGCGACCGAACCGCCGCGCGCGGTGTTGGTTTCTCCCTTTGTGACGAAGGTGGAATATTTTTATCGCGACGATGACACCGGGTCGTGGCGGAGTGACACCACCCCGCAAAAATCCGCGGAAGGACACTGGCGCGTGCCGGATACGATCAAGCTCACGTTTGCCCATGCCGGGGCCACCGCTGAACGCACGCTCACGCTGCCCGCGCGCAATGGCGCGATGCCGCTTTTTTGAGCATGTCCGCCCGCGTACATTTCCGTTCCGGTTTTCCGCGTCGTTCGCGACGCGGCTCGGTCGTGCTGTTTGTGCTCGGGGTGGTGTTGCTGACGGCGTTTTTATTGACGCGGTTGATTGACCGGGCCGGCGGCGAGCTGCTGGCTGAGACGAAAGCGGCGAATCGCGCGGCGTTGCGGGATCAGGCTTACGCGGGGCTGGAG
>JANYFP010000532.1 GCA_025362555.1 Verrucomicrobiota bacterium | reverse complement strand
ACAACGTGAGCGCCTCGTTTTCCAACCCGAGGGCAAAGTAGGATTGGCTCGTGTAATTCATCAGGGTGGCGTCGAACTGCCACTCCTCGCGGACCTTTTCGTACTCTGAAATGAGGCGGCTGGTATCGCCGTTGGCATAGAGAAATGAAAAGCGCGTGCGGAGGTGACGGACCTGCTCTGGCTCCAATTTTTGCGCATGCTCCAAGGCTTCGACCGCCGCGATTTCGTGGTCGGCATCGAACAGCAGGCTGGCGAGACGGGCCCAAACACTGGCATCGCGTTCATTGCCGGTGCGCGCCAACCAGACCCGGCCAAAGGTGATGCCGCGTTCCATTTCATCAGCGTCATCCGCTATGCGCAGGTACGCTTTCACCACCTCAACGTCACGGGGATCGAGCACGTCGGCCGTTTCCAACAGATCCAGCGCGGGCATCGGCTCGTGGTTGCGGCTGTAGGTTTCCGCGATGCGTCGCAACAAATAGGCGTTCGGCGGACATTTTTCGAGGAGCTGGTGGCCGAGCTGAATGCTTTCGGTGAGTCGGTTTTGGCGGCAAAGAATTTCGACGGCGTTGCCGGCGAGCGTGGGGTTGTTGGCGTCGAGTTCGACGGCGCGGCGGAATCGCTGTTCGGCTTTTGTGATTTGACCGGCGCGATCCAACAGGATGCCCAGTTCGTTTTGAAAACCCGCTTCCGTAGCGTGGGCCGCGGCCCATTCCTCGCCGAACGCGACCGCTTGCATCATGTTTCCTTGTTCGTCGAGCAGGCGCATTTTACGCAGGGCTGCTGCGTACCAGGACGGCTCCTGAGCGAGGGCTTTTTCGTAGAAACCCAGTGCTTCATCGCGCCGGTGGAGGTGTCCGCTGGAAATACCGATTTCCGTGAAAATAAAAGCGTCACCGCGATGCGTTTTCAACCAGTCGGTCGCGATCGTTACCACTTCCTCGTGGCGATCGGCGAGGCGCAGGCAGGCGATCAAGCGGCCCAGGAGATAAACTGAATTGGGTTCCTGTTGTTGCAGCTGGCGGTACTCGAGCTCGGCGGGAACGATGTCGTCGGCGGTGTAGAGGGCGTTGGCCAGTTGCCGGCGTACGTAGAGATCATCGGGGCGACACGCGAGCCACGCCTGACAATACGCCGTGGCCTCGCTGATGCGATTGGTTTGGACCATGAGTAACGCGAGGTTGCCGGCGGCCGTTTGGCTGTGGGGATTAATTTCCAGGGCACGGTGAAATGCGGCCTCCGCGTCGCCGAACTGATTTATTTCGCGGAGGTGATTGCCCCAATCATTGAAGAAGCGCGCCGTCGCGACGCCATCGCGCTGGCATTGTTCGAGAAGTTCTCGGGCGTCGTGCGTGCGGTTCTGCGCGATCAAATTATTCAGGAGATCATAATTCAACTCCTCATCTTTTGGTTCGGTTTGCAGGGCCTTGCGCAGCATTTCGATTTCCTCGGTGCGGCGTCCGGCTTCGCGCAGAGCCCAGGCGATTTTTCCCGCCACGTAGTTATCCCACGGATTTTCCGCCAGCCACCGTTGGCCGAGGTCCACCGCTTCGCCGGGCCGATGGCGGATGATGAGTGCGCGGCAGAGATTGCCGAACCACACCGGGCCAGCGGGCTCTTTGAGATGTGCGCGCCGATAATAATCCTCCGCTTGCGGCCATAGTTCCACGTCATCCGCCGCGAGACCGATTCGGTTCAGCAGTTCGGCGTGAGCCCGATCAGGATGGGCGGCCACCCAGGCTTCGCCGCTCGTTAACGCTTCGGCGGCGCGTTGATTGCGGCGAAGTACGACCAGCTTAAAATCGATGAAGGACGGATTCTTTTCCTCCAATCGACACGCCGCTTCCATCGCGGCGATTTCTTCTGCGGGCTCGGCGCAGAGGTGGCATTGTTCCGCCAGATATCGCCAGCCCCACGCATCAAGGGGGCGGGGCGCGTTCCATTGGCGAGAGAAGATCAAAGCCGCCTCGGCGCGTTTCTGGCGATTGAGGCAACGGTTCATCGCGCGCACGACATTGGCATCGTCGGGGGCGCGGCGTCGCCAGTCACAGATCGCCTGTTCCTCCGCTTTGAAATTTCCGGCAGCGTGACAGGCCCAGGCGAATTCGCTCCAGAAACGAATCGGCAGACCCGCGTTCGGGCAAGCCTGTTGGGCCTGGCCGAGCGCGACCGATTCAGCATAACGTTTCAACCAATTCAGTCCGACGACGAGATTGGCGATGGCATCGCAGTCTTGCGGATATTCGGTCGCCGCTTGTTGGTAGTGGCGGAGCGCCGATTCGTGCTGGCCAAGTTCGGTGTGCGCGATGGCGAGCGTGGTGAGCAATTTCAGGCGGCTCGAGGCGCTGCATTCCGTTAAACGGCGTTCGCAAAATTTGATGCACTCTTCGTTGCGGTTGGCTTTGCCCAGGACACTGGCAAAATTATCGGCATAGCGCTCGATCGTCGGAGATAATTCGCAGGCGCGCTGCAACCATTCAAGGGATTCGGCGTGCCGGCCTAATTCCAGATGGGCGCGGCCCGCTTCGTTGGCGATTTGACCGGTGAGCAGATGAGCCTTTTGCCAGGTGGCGATTGCGGCCAGCACTTCCTCGTGTTTTCCCAGTTGGACTTTGGTGATGAGCAGTGATCCGAAGACCTTGCTGTGGGTCGGATGGCGGGTGTGGAGCGCGGCGAAAATCGGCTCCGCTTCGGCGTAGGCGCCGCTCGCCGAGAGTCCCTCGGCGAGCGTGTTCTCGCAATAGAAGTCAGACGCGAAACGTTCACGGTAGGGCGCGGCATAGCGGAGGGCGCTGGCGGCTCCCTCGGTTTTTGCGAGGTAGTTGGCGGTGACGCTCGCGAGCCGCAGGTCCGACGGGTCGGCGCGCAATCCGCGCTGGGTGACGGCGATGGCATCGGGCGTGCGATCAAGATCGTCGTAGAGGAATGACAGGTGGCGGCAGACATCCGCGTGGTCGCCGAATTTTGCCAGCCAGTGTTCGCCGAAAGTGATGCCGCGGTTTAATTTTTTTTCAGAGCGGTAGGCCGCGAGGAGAATGATGACCGTCTTCGGTTGGGTGGGGTTGAGGGAAAGTGAAATTCGACCGGAGCGAATGCAATCGCGCCAATGGGAAACGCCCCACTGAGAGGTCGAAAGCAGGGTGTAGAAACGGGCCGAACCCGTCCATCGTTGCAGGTAACGCTCACCCACTGC
>JANYFP010000357.1 GCA_025362555.1 Verrucomicrobiota bacterium | reverse complement strand
CTGAGTAGCTTCAAGCCCATCCATCACTGGCATCTGAATATCCATGAAGATCAGTTTGTACGGATGCCTCCGGAGAGCATCGATCGCCTCCTGTCCATTGGAGGCCAAATCAGCACTATACCCCAAATTTTGCAGGAACTTGATCGCGACTTTTTGATTCACCAAGTTGTCCTCGACCACGAGCACAAGGTTCTGTTCATCGGTGCCCCGCAGCTTCCCTTCCCCCGCAGCCGAAGTATTGATCCTCGATCCAGCAACCGCATGCGGTTTCAAGGGCGGATCCTCCATTATCTGTCCCTTACGTTGCGCCATTGGGTTGGCTGTGAGCAACCGCACGATCAGAGCCCGCAGACGAGGTGCCGGAATTGGTTTATGTTCAGCCGCGGCCAGCCCGTGGGCCGTCATTTGCTCACTGGTGATTCGATCACTATCAGAACTGAGCAGCGCCAGAACCGGCCGACCGAAAGAAGGCTCAGCATTGATCAAACGAGCAAGTCCGAGACCATCGATTTCCGGCATTTGCTGGTCGAGCAAAACCAACTCGTACGGCTGACCGGCAGCGCCAGCGCGGGCCAGCGCCTGCATGGCCGTGGCGGCCCCGTCGACACTCTCCACGTCAGCGTTCCAACGTTTCAAGAGGTGGTGAAAATACTTTCGATTCGTGATGTTGTCATCCACGACCAGAATCCGCCGATGATCCAACGAACTCGCGGCATTGCCGGGCGGGGCCATCGTTTCTGCCCGGCCAAATTCGACTTCGAACCAAAAAGTTGAGCCGACATTTAATGCACTGATAACACCGATCTCGCCGTGCATCAGTTCCGTCAGTCGCCGACAAATGGCGAGGCCGAGACCGGTGCCGCCAAATTTCCGGGTCGTCGAGCTGTCCGCCTGCACGAAGCGTTGGAAGAGATTTCGCTGCACCTCCGGCGTGATGCCGATGCCCTTATCTTCGATTTCAAAACGAAGGCGAAGACCCGCGCCTGCTGGTGGTCCACCGAGGCCGACCCGCACCACTACATCGCCCTTGGCCGTAAACTTTATGGCATTTCCGACCAGATTCAGCACCACCTGCCGCAAACGCACGGGATCTCCGCGCACCCGCGCCGGCAAATCCGGGGAAAAATCAAGCATCAGTCTGAGTCCTTTTTTATGCGCCGACTCCGTCTGCAAAAAGATCGCGCGCTCCAACTGCTCCTCCAAGTCGAAATCAATCGCTTCCAAAGTCATGAGCCCGGCTTCGATCTTGGAGTAGTCGAGCACGTCATTCAGGATCGTCAGGAGACTTTCGCTGCTATGAATCAGGGTATCGACATATTCGCGCTGATCGGTGTCGAGTGAAGTTCCGAGCAGGAGATGTCCCATGCCAACGACGCCATTCATCGGCGTACGAAGTTCGTGGCTCATATTAGCCAGAAATGCGCTCTTGGCTCGGTCGGCCGCCTCTGCGGCTTCCTTCTGCCGTTGCAATTCGAGATTCGCTTTACCGAGTTCGGCGGTGCGTTCTGTGACCCGGTGCTCGAGGTCCGAGTTGAGTGTGCGGTAGCGTTCCTCACTCGCGGCCAGGGCTTTCGTTTTCTCCAACGTTTCATCCACCTGCTGGCCGAGTTGTTGGTTTGTGGCGTTTAGTTCGCCGGTGCGTTTTTCCACCAGATGTTCGAGCCGAACCTTTTCGCGGCGCTCAAGGTAGGATAACAGCCACGCAAAAAAACCGATCAGGCTGAGCGCCCCCACCCCATACAGCCACCACGCCACCGTGGTCCGGTACCACGGAGGATGCACAGTGAAAGCCAAGATGGCTTCGGCGCCGACCACCGCATCGGAAACCGGGCGTACATGAAAAACATACTTCCCTTCTTTCAAATCGTTGTACGCCGCCGAACCCACGCTTCCGGTCGAAACCCACTGCGAATTACTGCCTTCCAACATGATTTCAAACGTGACCCGCGGACCGAACGGATTCGTCGGAGCTCCGAAATGCACTGCAAACGAATTATCCGCGTAATTAATCGCCGCAAGGGCAGCACCCGGAGCGAAGACATGCCGTTTGCTGGCCGTAAACTGCACCAAATTTATCACCGCCTTCAAACTCGTTTTCTTGGCTTGCGGTATCTTCGGATCGAAACGCGACAGCCGTTGCTTCGCCCACATCCACACCACTCCGCCTTCCTCGACGGTGAACTCATTCGGCTCATAGCCCACTGGCACCAAATTCACCGCACGCCGCCCTGCGGCATTTTCTTCGACCCGATAAGTCGCGCCGTTTGCCGCATACCAGAGGTGTCCCTGCAGATCGAGCGCCGGTCGCCCGCCCGCCAACGCCAATTCAGGAGTACTCCGGATCAATTCTTCGTCCTTCACAAATCGGCGTGTCCCTTCATCAAAACGGAAACGATCCGCGTTCAGATTAAATCGCACGACACCCGCCCACAAATACATGCCCACCCAACCGACACTGAAACCTGCCTCCTGCCCGAGAATTTCGAGGGCCGGCCGCTCACCACTCAAATCCACTCGACCGACGCGACTCATGCCCAATTCCAACCAAGCAACCCCGTTTTTATCCTCCAGCCCATTATATATGTCGCCCAATTCCGGATGCGGAAACCGGTCGACGACATATCCGTCAACCGTCTTGCGAATCCAGCCCACTTCACCTTTGGCTGCATAAAAAATCCCCTGCTTCCGGGGCCGCGCAATATCAAGATGGGCTCCGTCAATACCTGACACCACCGTCTTCCAATGATTTCCTTCCCGCACATAAATGCCGGTATTGGAAGCCGACCACAGGTCTCCGCCCACCACCGCCAAATTCGCCAGAAACTGCCCCGGCGGACTATTCTGCTCGAACTCGGTCAAACATCCTTCGTCATCGTAGACGGCCTGCAGTGCCCGGCCATCGCAAATCATCCAAAGCCGTCCCTCGTACCGAACCGGCCTGGCATAGTCCACTGCACTTGAGAGCAAAGGTTCATAGTGACTGATCGGTGACGGAAATTCCACTCGCGCCAAGCCCTCATCCAGCACCGCCCAAAGGACCCCGTTCGGCGCAAACGTGATCGCCTTGACCCGCGCCAGACGATGATCCTGTTCCCGATCGAGGCGTTGAACCGTGCGCCCCTCGCGGTCAAAAAAGATTATCCCCACCGTGTCCACCGCCGCCGCGTACAGATTATCACTTATCGCGCAGAGTCCATTAATTCTGTGACCTGACCCCAAATACTTACTGGCCTTGAACGGGCGGCAATTCACTCCGTCAAAAAGCTGCAGGCCTGATCTGATCGTGCCGGCCAGCACCACCCCAGGACCATACGGCGCCACACAAGTGATACACTCGATCGCCAACGTATGGGGCAAAGAGGTGCGAATCGCGGCCTTTTGCTCAAGATCGATCCGGTACAATTCCCCGGCCGATGAATTGCTGACAAAGACCGATTTTTCGTGATGAAAGATCGTTTCAATTGACCCCACTTTCCCCACTACAACCGCGGCGCTCTGGCCCGGTTTCCAGTCGACGATGGCACCGGTCCCGCCGTGCCAATACCACGCATCCGATAGCATGATTACGTTCTTCAAGACGGAACTGTTCACGCCCACGTGCTCGGGCAGCGAAGCCACCGGTACCAAGCTCCAACGGCCATCAAGGCCAAAGGCCACGCGGGCAATATTGCCTTCGACGCCGGCGTAAATCTGGCCGTCGTCCGCCACCGCCACCTTATCCGTGATGACACCACCCTTATCATCCGCACTTTGAAAGGCCTGCCAACGCACCCCGTCCCCAAAAGCAATTTCCCGCTTCGCGACGACCAACAATCGGCCATCGGCCAAAAGATGCAGATCCGTCGGCGCCGTGCTTAATCCGAGAGCTTCCGGTCCAAGTACGACGAAAGACGGCACGCCGCTCTCAACCAACTCATGTCCCACGCCCGGAATCGTGGAGCTCCACCCTTGAGGCACCGCCAACGCGATCCCCACGGCAACCGCCGACGCAAGAGCGCGGGACCGAAGGCCCCCGCCGAGGCGAGAAGACAGCAACCATCGAGGCAACATAGTGAAGAGTAACCCCCATTATCGACTCCAGCGGGCCATTCTTAAGGAAGGATCCGAATATCCTCTCAGTCAAATCCACGCCCTAGGCGTCGGAGCGGACTGACCTCAACCCGCTATTTCACGAGTAAGATTCCAGAAACGGCTTGCGGTCAAGTCGCTCCACCGAACGGCTCGATCCTGCGATTGGTCGCAGCTCGGTGTTTTGCGACCTTCGTGTAAAAACTTTAGGGTTTTGGTATTCTGCGGTGAAACCGATCTCCCGATTCAGTTAGCCCACCTCGCATGCAGTATTAGAAAACAAGCGTTGATCAAGTCGCACTCTCTCACCTCACAAATCCCTTTGACCACGCATCGCCTGCCGCCCACCATTACTGGCTCACTTTAGGCTATTTCCACGCACACTCATCCGCTAGCTTATCCCTTAAAATCCGCCCAATTTCCCATGTCATCGAATCCCACGATCATCTACACGAAAACTGACGAAGCCCCCGCTCTCGCCACCTATTCCCTGCTGCCGATCATCCAGGCCTTCACGAAGCACTCCGGCATCAACGTCGAGACCCGCGATATCTCCGTCGCCGCACGCATCCTCGCCGTGTTCTCCGATCTCCTTCCGGCCAATCAACGCGTAGCTGACAGCCTCGCCGAGCTCGGCGCCCTGACCCTCAAGCCCGAGGCCAACATCATTAAGCTTCCCAATGTCAGCGCCTCGGTCCCGCAGCTCAAAGCCGCCATCGCTGAGCTCCAGGCCAAAGGCTACGCCCTCCCCGATTTCCCCGAAGTCCCCAAGACCGACGCCGAACAGGACGCCAAGGCCCGTTACTCAAAAGTCATGGGCAGCGCCGTCAACCCCGTCCTCCGCGAAGGCAACTCCGACCGCCGCGCCCCGAAAGCCGTCAAGGACTACGCCCGCGCCCACCCGCACTCGATGGGTGCTTGGTTGCCCACCTCAAAAACTTCCGTCGCCACGATGGGCGTGCACGATTTCTTCTCCAACGAAAAATCAGTGACGGTTCCTACTGCGACGACCGTGAAAATTGAGTTCATCGGCACCGATGGCTCGGCGAAAGTCCTCAAAGAAAAAACTCCGTTGCTCGCCGGCGAAATCATCGACGCCACCGTCCTCAGCAAGTGGGCGCTTGTCGCCTTCATCGAAGACCAGATTGCAAAAGCCAAACGCGACGGCGTCCTTTTCTCCGTCCACTTGAAAGCCACCATGATGAAGGTCTCCGACCCAATCATCTTCGGCCACGTCGTTCGCGTTTTCTTCAAAGAGCTCTTCGCCAAACATGGCGAAATTTTCGCCGAACTCGGCGTCGACTTGAAAAACGGCTTCGGCGATCTCCTCGCTAAAATCGAAAAACTTCCCGCCGAGAAGAAAGCTGAAATCGAAGCCGACATCGCCGCTGCCTACGCGAACGGCCCGGCCCTCGCCATGGTGAACTCCGACAAAGGCATCACCAATCTCCACGTCCCCAGCGACGTCATTGTCGACGCCTCCATGCCCGCGATGATTCGCACCTCCGGTCAGATGTGGAATGCCGCCGGCAAGGGCCAGGACACCCTCTGTGTCATC
>JANYFP010000503.1 GCA_025362555.1 Verrucomicrobiota bacterium | reverse complement strand
CCAAGCCAGAGGAGGTGACCGCTAATGAGTTTCACCGATCGGCGAAACTTTAGAATACCCCTTCGACTCACCTGCCGGGCCGCAGCCTTGGCGTGGGCTGATCGTCTTCGGGGTGGGTTCCGTGGAGTCGGTTGATCGCTGACTGTATGTTCTGCCTGCGATTAGCAGGCCCCAGAAGCCCATGGCGGAGACGATTAGGCTAAGCCGCACTTTCAAAGATTCATCCCTTGATGAATCCAATGAGCGGTTAGAACCTCCGGTTTTTGTTTTGTCAGTCTACCCACTGGAAGTTGCGAGGAACCTTCAAAAGGAACTGCGCCGAAGAATAGTTCACCTGAGCGATGAACGAGAAATCCCAAAGCGAAAGCCGGCTATTGCCTGGATGAGTGCCGATTAGCAAAAATGTGTGGTTAACCGACTCCGGAATTTAGGTTAATTTTGCGCCGCAGGGCGATTCATGTCGGTCCACGCGCCGGATTCCAGCCGGTGCCGGATTCCGCTTAAGATTTACGCTGAATTAGCAGCTGAGGGCGGCGTGCACCCTACGATTTTGCGTCCATGACAAAATACGCCGCAGAGTAATACTGGCCATCTGAGAGCGATCATTCATGGTGTTTCCAATCAATCTCGCCATGAATTTTTTGTCCCTCCGAATCACGCGTGTCACCGGTCTTGTTTTTGTTTGCCTAGGTTCCTTGCTTTTCGCCGGCCGCTTGCAGGCGGCGGCGAATCCGCCGGTTTCCATCAGCTCGCCCGACGGCAAAATCGTCGTGGAAATAAACGCCACTGGGCCGCTGAGTTATCTGGTCAAGGTGGACGGCAAGGTGGCGCTTGCCTCTTCCCGCCTTGGGCTGCGGTTACGGGGTGGCGCTGTGCTCGGGGCAGACGTGACGGTATTAAAAGCTGACCGTGATAAGGAGGACAGCACGTGGGATAATCCATTCGGGAAACGCAGCACCGTGCGCGACAATCATCGCGAACTCCGGCTGCAACTGCGGGAAAAATCAGGCGGTGGTCGCCGTTTCGACTTGGTCGTGCGGATGTTCGATGACGGCGTGGGTTTCCGTTACGCGCTGCCCGCGGAACCCGGGGCGACGGAATGTGTGGTGGAGGAAGAATTAACCGAATTTGTTTTTGCCAACGACGCCCCGTGCTTCGCTGGTGATCACTCGCAGAATCCGCCGGAGGAATCGCGCGGCGGTTTCGCCGGATCGCAGGAATGGGAATATCGCAAACGCATGCTGTCCGCGTTGCCGGTGGAAACCGTTACCGGTCTGCCGCTGCTGGCGCAGACGCCGGCGGCGTGGGTGGCGGTCGCCGAGGCGGACTTGGTGGACTGGTCGGGGATGTGGCTGGCGCGCACGCCGGCGAAACCGGGTGCAACCGGCGTTACTCTCCGGGCGCGATTGGCACCGGCATTGAAGGGCAGCGGCTTGGTGAAAGCGACTTTGCCGCATAATTCGCCGTGGCGCGTGCTGATGATTGGTCGCACGCCGGCGAGATTAGTGGAGAGCGATCTCGTGCTCAATCTCAGTACGCCATCCCGGTTGCCCAGCACTTCATGGATCAAGCCCGGTCTCATCGCTTGGGATCATTGGTGGTCCGGCGATACCAAAATGGATACCGCGACGCTCAAACAATACATCCAGTTGGCGTCCGATATGGGCTGGCCCTATCAACTCATCGATTGGCATTGGTATGGCGAACCGAAGAACGCCGATTCCGATATTACCAAGGTGGACCCGGCGGTCGATATGGACGAGGTGCGACGTTTCGCGGCCGAACGGCATGTGCGCCTCTGGCTTTGGTTGCACTGGACGGATGCGGACCGGAACGATGCGTACCAAAGCGCTTTCGCACTCTACCAAAGCTGGGGCATCGCGGGCGTGAAGATTGATTTTATGGATCGCGACGATCAGGAGATGGTCAATTGGTACGAGAAAATCACCCGGGCGGCGGCGGAACATCGGCTCATGGTCAACTTCCACGGCGCGTCCAAACCCACTGGCATGAATCGCACGTGGCCCAACCAGATCACGCGCGAGGGCATCCTCGGCAACGAGTATAATAAGTGGAGCACGCGGGTGACACCGGAGCATAAGGTCACTCTGCCATTCACGCGGTTTCTCACGGGCCCGGCGGATTTCACGCCCGGCGGTTTTCTCAATCGGCAGCCCGCGAAATTTAAAACCAAGGTGTCGCCCACGCAGGTGCAGGGCACGCGTGCGTCGGAGTTGGCGCTCTTCGTGGTGTTCGACAGTCCGATTGGCTGTGTGTGTGAGCATCCCGATAATTTGCGCGGCGAGCCTGGCTCTGATTTTCTGAAAATCGTGCCGACGGTCTGGGATGAAACCCGCGTGCTGTCTGGCGAAGTGGGCGAGCACATTGTGATGGCGCGGCGCTCCGGCACCGATTGGTACCTCGGCGCGCTCACCAACAGTGCGGCGCGCACGCTGCCTGTGAAACTGGATTTCCTTGGCAAAGGAAATTGGAAGGTCCGCCTGTGGCACGATGCCGCCGATTCGAGTGACAACGCCGAGCACATCGCGATCGAGGAACGCCCCGTGAAAGCCGCTGACAGTCTCAATCTCCAGCTCGCCCCCGCCGGCGGCACCGTGGCGCATTTCAGTCCGGAATAGCATGAGGTGTGGCTTGGTAGGGGCGGATGGTTTGAAACACAGCTTGCCGCCCGCAATGGCGGCGGCTTTTATCGGGGCCGAGTTTCATTCGTACGACTTAACTCGCATTTTCACTCATCGATTAACGAATGATTGCTCGCTGCGCCTATGATTTCCTCCGCATTTCTTAATCGCCGATATGTCAGGCAGGTGCTCTCTCCTGTGGTTGCTTTTGTCTTCGTCGCTCTGCTGAGCGCGACGTTGAAGGCCGAACCGCTTCAGGAATATCCGATGGACAAACGCGCAGGGCTAACTCGATTGATTACTCCAATTGATGAAGTGCTCTCGATGGGAGGGATTCCTTCGACGGCCGACGATTCCGGCTGTATTTTGCTCAGTGAACGACTCATCTCCGTCGATGAACAAGGGCGCCGTACAATTGTGCGCCAAGTCGCCTACAAGACCTTCACTGACGCCGGTGTCAAAGATAACTCAGAGGAGATCGTTTCCTACCGCAAGAAGGAGCAGAGAATCTATCTCCTCGCGGCCGAAACCATTCAATCTGATGGGGTGCGCCAGCAAGTGAGGCCCGATGCGATTCTTCTCCAATCGCCGCAGCGGCAGGCGGAGTATTCACTTTATGATGATCAAGCTGAAGTGAAGGTGATTTTCCCCAACGTAAAGCCCGGGAGTGTTACTCACCTAGTGGTCGTGATTGAAGACGAAATTGTAAAGATGCCAGGTGAGTTTAGTTCATCGTACACCTGGGGCAGTGAGTGGGCTTCCGGCACACGCCGTTTCCGCGTCGAGCTCCCCGTGTCGATGGCAGCCCGCTTAAAAATAGAAACCGTCGGAACGGGTGTTCCGGTCGCTGCGGTGGAAAAACAGTCCGGGGAGCGGGTGAGTTATACTTGGACGACGAGCCAGCAACCTGGTCGACGCTACGAGATCGGCAGTCCACCGGAGGGGCAGATCGGGCCGGTGGTGAATCTATCAACGATTCAGACGTGGGAGGATGTTGGCCGCTGGTACCGAGGTTTACTCGTGGGACACGATCAACTGAGTGAAGCTTTGGCGAAACAGGCGGATGAATGGACCGCTAAAACCGAGGAGCCTGCGGCAATTATTGCACTGTTGCATTCCAAGGTTGCGGATCAAGTACGCTATGTCGGTCTTGAGCTCGGTGCGGCAGACTACCAACCACATAATTGCAATGAGGTCTGGGAAAATCAATACGGTGATTGTAAGGATAAAGCGAACCTCCTCGTGGCCCTCTTACGGTACAAAGGCATTCCAGCGTCGATTGCCCTAGTGAATACAGAGCATGTGGGGCTCGTCGATCGACGAACGCCCGACTTTCGAGTGTTTACACATGCGATTGTTGCTATCCCGCAAAAAAATTCTGGATACCTGTTCTGTGATCCAACTATTGCCCATTCTGTGCCCGGGATGATCGGCCCGGGCAGTTCTGATCGGGATATTTTTGTCGTGACGGAAAAAACAGGTGAATGGGTTCACACTCCCGCGTCGGGTGCAGGTGAACTAACTTATCAGTTTGCACTTAAACTTGCCGCGAGCGGTGAGCTTTCAGGTTGGCTGACTTTTAACGCTGATGGCTATTATGGTGCAGGTGAGTGTTCTCGTTTTGCGCGATTGGATACCGATGATGCGCGCTCGGAAATGAGCAAAATCGTGCGCGGCTTTTTCCAAGGCGCTGAGATTGTCGATGTCGCGCGATCGGAAGTCCTTCCTCCGGCGCCATTTTCCATCAAGGCATATTTTATTGTACCAGCGCAGGCGCGTGCGGCGGGCAACGGGAACTTTACTTTAAAATTTCCCAGTAGTCCGGCGCTCTACCCCGATTTGGGTGATAGGGTGGAACGGAAAACCTCATTTTTCATGTACAAGGATAAGATCCGCGTGAAGGCCACGCTCGCGCTTCCTCCAGGGTTTGTCGCGACCAAGATCCCGGCGAAGTTTCATTTTGATTCCGCCGAGGTGGCCGCCCGTGCCCAGTGGGATTTCTCTGCGGGATCTGGTCGGACAGAACTGCAAATTGACATCAAACAATACGCGATAAAAGCCGGAGAATTCCGTCCGGTCTACCAAGCGTTTCAGGCCCTGCAATCGTGGCTGGCGGAGCCCGTGGTGTTGAGCGTGGGACTGGCCACGGTTGGGACGAAAGCGACGACACCAGAGATCGACATGCCGATGATGCCGAGTGGTGACGGGCAGATCGATCTCGTCGAGAAACGTTACCCGGAAGACGGGAATCTGGAGATGCGTCGCCTAGCCCTCGAGCGAACGCTGCAGTATTTCCCGCTCGATAAAGAGACGGTTTTCCGCGCCGGAGTCAGGCTCGCGATTATGGACTGGAATGCAGACCGAAATCAGGCCGCCCATGATCGGTTGAATGTTTTGCTGGTCAGCTCGGCTGGTCAGATCAAGTCGGAGATTTATGCTTGGGGCGAGATGATGGATGGTTTGGCTTTGCGTGACTTGAAACGTACGCCGGAAGCCTTGGCGTTACTGGAACGTGTGACGAAAAACACCACGATATCGGATTCTCGCCGCAGTGAGGCGGCGGCCAATTTGGCCGACTTGATGATAAAGCGTTCGCCCTCTGATGCGTTGGGCATGTTACAGGGAATTGCGACGTTGCCCGCTGGAGATACGCCGGCGATTGAGTTGCGCATTGCGCGACTCCTCTTGCTTACCGACCGGCTCGACGCCCTTCGCCAGCAACTATTGAAAATCATCGCGACGCAGCCGGATACTTACGAAGCGCAGTTAACCAGCATACTGGAATCTACTCAGCGTTGGAAACTGGACGGTGACGAACGCAGAATAGAATTGTTGGCCCAGACGATCGACGCACTTTGTCCTAAACCAGGAGAGGTACTTAGCAAAGCAAGCCACGCCTGTCGGCTCGAGGTAGCAACGCGACGCATTCAGCATCGACTGGTTGAATTAGTCTCATCCAAACCACTTTCCACTTGGTATTCTCCGGATGAAGCAAAAAAAAATACAAGTTTGGCTGATTATCAGAAAGCGATTGATGACGCTTCTAAGAAAGAGGATCCGGCCCGCTGCTTGCGATTGAGCCTCGAGGCCCTTTCTTTTCACGGGACAGAAGGTGATTTTCCGAACCGCTTGTGGGATGCTGCCGGTTATGCTGAATGGGCTGAGCGAAAAATCGGAAAAGAAATTGATTCGAGAGTTTGTGGACAGCTCCTCGATCTCTGTGATGGATTGCCATCCGGACAGGCTTATTTTTTCGAGGGAAAATTACTCCGCGCAAAACGCCTCGCGCGTGAGGGAAATGGCCCGGGTGAACGGGTGATCTTGCAGGAAATTCTCGCTTCCCCAAATGTCACTGAACAGTTCATTGGCCCCGCGTCCAAGCGACTCGGGACGAGCCTGGTGGCGGTGGGTGATTTTTCTGGCGCGCTTAACGCTTACAAATTGGCGGAACCGGTGGCTGGCAGATACCACTTGGCCGTAAATTGTCTACTCCAAGCTGTATTGATCAATTTGCATTTGGGGAACGACAGCGAAGCCATTCGGATTATTCGTCTTTTGGAGGCGATTCCTGAGGACACGCTGAAGGAATCCATCGGAGAAGCGCAGGTTCGTGAATTAATTGCACTGGTGCAGTCTGGACGAGCGGTAGAGTGTTGGAGTGAATCTCGCAAGTGGTGGTCCGAATGGCGCAGCTTTGCTGATTCCGTGGGAATCCTGGCGGAGATTCAAGTGCAAGCGGTCCCCGAAATTATTAACCTCACGGAATTAGGGGAATCACTCGGCCACGCGAAAAGATCTGGTGATGCCCAAACCTATTTCCGCCATTTTGCTGTCTTGCTGGGAGCCGCGCGGTGGCAGCCTTCCCTTGCTCCTGAGCTGGCTTCGGTCGGTACTCTTACTATGCAGGTCGTGCCGGACCGGAGCAAAGAAGTTCGGCGGTTGATGATTCGCGTCTTGGCCGGACCACACCCTGATAAAATTGACGGGCTCCGAGCGAGGCAGGTTTGGTTGGCTGGGAATTATTTCGACGATCAGCGGGTCAAAGAGGCGCTCCGAGTGGTCGGTGAATTCGATCATGCGACCCAACTGAATGACAATCTTGCTCGCGCGATGCACCGAATCCGAGCTCTGTGCGTACTCGAGGTCGGTCAGGATCTGGCGCCGGTGGCAGCCGTCCTCGAAGCGGATTTAGCCGATCCTGCGGCAAACTTTCAACGTGCCTCTGTAGTTGGCCTGCTCGCCGACATCTATCGGCGACTTGGGCAAAATCCAGCGGAGGAAAGTTTGCTCACCCGTGAGATTGAGAACGCTGTGATCGTGGCTGATTCCGAAGGCCACAGTGCGCTCGTCACCCGCCGCGAAAAAATTGCCAGTGGCCGGCTTCTTGCGAGCAGTGTGGAGTCGTGGGTCAAATCATTGGCACTCGGTTGGTATGATTATGCTGCGCCGAAGGGGCTCGATGATCCGCGGTTGAAGAACTTGGAAGGAGTGTTGAGTCAGCCCGAACGCTATTTCAAAAATGCCGAGCAGATTAAATTGCAGTTGCTCGCTGCTCAAGATGGCCGTCGCCCAGTTGATCGACGTCAGCAATCGCTGCGTGAAGCAATCCGCCTCCTCTTGTTTACCGCGCCGGACTATGGACGAATCAATCGGCTGGTTGCTTCAGTGGTTGATAATGCGGCTTTCGACGATGAGACCCGACTTCAAGCATTGATGCACGCGCTCACTCTTTTTTCGAATGACGGACGTAAGGTAGACTTTGCGGTCTGGAGAAAAAACGTATTGTGCGGACGATTCAATGAGGCATTTCAGAAGAGAATCGCATTGCTCGACCTGTGTGCAGCAGTGGATCGAACCTCTTCGGCGGCAGTGTTGAAGTTGGGGGAAACTATTTCGGCTCAGGAGATGACGTCTTTTGGGATATTGGTCATGAATGATCTCTTTAATCACTTGGTTCGTTTGGGTGACCTTGAGGCGGCCACGGCTTTTGCCGCCGCCGTACCAAATTGGCAGCTAGCATCGGATGTCGGATCGGGTTCCCAAGCGGTGCAATTGGAGTATGCTCGACAGATTCGTTTGGCGAAGGAGACGAATACGGTGCACGAGGCTATGGCGGCGGTCATACGAGCCGAATTTTTGGATAGACCGACTGAGCTGCCCGAAGATTTTCGAGATCTGCGAATTGCCCATAATATTCCGGTGTTAGGCCGCGCTATTACGCTTCA
>JANYFP010000491.1 GCA_025362555.1 Verrucomicrobiota bacterium | reverse complement strand
CAAAGAATTCGAAGAACTGCTCGATAAGCTGGATTTGAAAAAAGACGACCGCCTGATTCTCCTCGGCGACCTCATCAACCGCGGCCCCGATAGCTCCCGCGTGGTCGAACTCGCCCGGGAACACGCCACCGCCTCCTTGCTTGGCAATCACGAACTGCGCCAGCTCAACTACCGGCGGACCGACGACCCGACCCATCTCAAGAAATACGACTGGGAAACCAACAAACAGCTCCGCGGGAAAGATTGGGACTACCTTGAATCGATGAAGCTCACCTACGAAGACGCGGAGCTCGGCGTCGTCTTCGTGCATGCCGGTTTTTTGCCGGACAAACCGTGGCAAAAGCAACCCGCCCGTATTGTGACCCGCATCCAAGTAGTGGATCACGACGGTGAACCCGCCAAACGCTCCGAGGCTCCGGATTGCCCGCATTGGTCGGAACTCTGGAGTGGACCGCCTTTCGTCGTCTATGGTCACACGCCCCGCCCGGAAATTTCCCGGACCAAGTGGACCCTGGGCATCGACACCGCCTGTGTGATGGGCGGCAGCCTGACCGCGTACATTTTGCCCGAGAAACGGATCGTGCAGGTGAAGGCGCGCGAGCGGTATTTTAATCCGTAAGATTTTGGGCCCGGGGGCGAGGCATTCAAACCGCCCAAACCTTCAGCGAATATTTGAACCTCCGGATGCTGGAGCTTGTTTACACGCTCGCCTACACTCGATCTTTCAGGTTCCTCGTTGTTTTCGATGGGTGAGGGCGAAACGAGCTTCGACCAGAACCCAAGCCAGAGGAGCTGACCGGGGAGTCTATTGATCGCAGACTGGTGTGTTCTGCCTGCGATTAGCAGGCCCCAGAAACCCAGGGGCGGAGACGATTAGGCAAAGCCGCACTTTCAAAGATTCATCTCTTGATGAATCCAATTAGCGGTTAGAACTTCCGGGTTATTGATTCTGTTTTGTAAGTTTGCCCACTGGAAGTAGCGAGGAACCCTCTTTCTAACCGGGTTTCGCTGAGAACATTTGCACCAAATACCCTCGCTCCCGCCGCATCGCGCTCAGCAAATTCAGCCCCACCCAACGAAACAGTTTGTCCCGCGATAAAAGCCCGCAAACGTGTAGGCATGACCACCACCTTCCGCTCGAAGCAGGCAAACTGGACCCATCCCACGAAGGTACCCGCCCCTGCGATTGCCCCTCGCGCCGAAAGCGGTCGTGCTGAACCAATCGAAGGGTTTCTGCTCTGCATCGATATGCAGCCCGCGTTTTTGACGGCCATATTGGAAAAGGAGCGCGTCCAAGCGCACTGTGCCTTTGCGCTCGCCGCCGCGACCGGTGTCGGTCTGCCGGTACTGTTCACCGAACAAGTCCCCACCAAACTCGGTGGCACCGCCCCGGATCTGCTCGCGCTTTGCCCCACTCCCGAAGTGCTCGGCAAAGATTCCTTCTCCTCTTTCGGAAACGAAAAAATTGCCGCCCGGCTCCGCGCCAGCGGAGCGAAACAGCTTTATCTTTGCGGCATCGAAACCCCGGTCTGCGTTTACCAAACCGCCCGCGATGCCGTGAAAGCCGGCTTTCAAGTTACCATTCTGGCTGACTGCATCGGTGCGCGCCGGGCCAGCGACGCCGCTCTCGTGCTGGCCAATCTCGCTTCGATCGGTTGCGCCGTGCTGCCGGCGGAGACCGTATTTTATGCGCTTCTCAAAAGCGCCCGCCATCCCTTCTTCCGCGATTTTAACGCACTGGTGAAAAAACACGAGTGAGGGGCCCGCCCACTCTTTCCCAAGACCGTTAAATTGCGGTCAGTTCCGATGGAGGAGCTTGCTTGTCTCCTACACTCAACCAAGCCGGAGCCGTTCGACTCTACTCAAAGTCCTAGACAAGCTCCGGGGGGATTAAGCCACAGCGAATAAAAAAGGGCCGCCTGACGGCGGCCCTGGAAAATCAACCTCAGCGAAAAATTACTTCGCTGGATAAGGCAGTTCCTTGGTCGGACGAAGTTCGTCCGTCAAACCAATGGCTTTCCGCGCAGTGGCAACGGCCACATTGTAGCTAAAATACGCCTGCAACTGATTCAATCGCGCCGTCGTAAGATCAACTTGAGAAGTCAGCACATCAAGCTGCGTGGCCGTACCAGCATTGTAGCGGGCGTTCGCGAGACGCACGGCCTCTTCGGCCTGAGCGACCACTTTCTTCGAAGCCTCGGCCAGTTCCGTAGCCTGCTGAAAAGTGGAAATCGAACGGCGAACTTCGACGTCGATGGCCAGCTGATTTTCACCAATCGCCAACTTCGCCTGCTCAAGGTAGGAGCGCGCCTGCATCACCCGACCTGCGGTTGCGCGACCATCAAATATATTCCAACTGGAAGACAATCCAACCGTCCAACCATCCTGGTCACCAGGCAGGCTGTTTGAGCCAAACCGTTTGCGCCAATCGTAAGAGCCAAAGAGGGAAAGAGTCGGGTAGTAACCCGCGCGACGGGCCAGTACGCCTTCTTCCGCAGCGGTCTCCAATTTGTGCAAGCGGAGTAACTCAGGCCGATGCTCCCGGGCGGCCACCAGCGAGGTCCGGAGATCAAAATTGGCGGGAGGAAAGGCCAGCGTACCGAGGAACTCGGGGATTTTCGTGACGTTAACTTCGGTCACGGTGACGAAGCCAAGCACTTGGCGCAACGTCTCGATCGCGAGACGGTAATCATTGCGTGCAGTGATCAACGGAACCTGCGCGTTGGCCACGGCCACCTCGGCCCGGAGCACTTCGAAATTGGAAACCGTCCCCGCCTCAAAACGATTCTTCACGTCCTGCAATTGTCGTTCCAGCAGTTCGACGTTTTGTTCCTGCACCCTGATTTTCTCCCGGCTAAGCAGCACCGTGAAAAACTTCGTGCGGACATCGAGGAGGACATCATCAATGATCGCTTGCAGCGCCAGCACTGCGGCATCCAAGGTGACCTGCTGACCACGGACACTCGCTTGGACGCCACCCCCGGCATAGAGGATCTGTCGCGCCGTAATCCCGAAAGCCCAATATTTATTCTCACCCGTGGGGCCGACTGCCACCTGATCCCGCTGGTATAAACCGTCCGCCGAAATCGTCGGGATCTCTGCCGCGCGAACTTCAAGGATGACGCCTTCCTGCTGGCGAATCCGTTCCTTCGCCTGGCGAATCGTGAAGTTATTATCGAGGGCAAACGCCAGTGAGTACTCAAGATCAAGCCGCTCCGGCATGGCGTAATTCGGGTCGGGTTTGCCATCGTTGAGCTGCGCGCGGACCGGAAGGGTCGCGAACAGGCTCGCTCCGATAATAAGCAGGCTAGGCAGGCGCATAGAAATTTTCATGGAAAGTGATTCGAGATTATTTGGCGAGCGCCGGAGTCGACGGCGGAACGCTAACAATGACAGCCTCGGTTGGTTTGGCAACCCGGCCCTTGGATTGATCCTTCGCAATCATCATGTAGAACGCGGGCACGACGTAGAGCGTGAAGACCGTGCCGACGGCCATGCCAACGACGAGCACCCAGCCAATGCTGTTACGCGCGGCGGCACCGGGCCCCGTGACGAAGATCAGCATCAAGTGACCAAAGACGGTGGCGGCCGAAGTCATCAACACCGGGCGCAAGCGAGTGGCCGCCGCGCGCCGGATCGCTTCGCGCTTCGCGACGCCTTGTTCCTGCAGTGAGTTGGCGAATTCGACGATCAGAATGCCGTTCTTCGCGATGAGGCCGACCAAGGTGATCAAACCGATCTGCGAATAAATATTAAGCGTCGTTTTCCAGAGGAAAATCGGCACCAACGCACCGGCGAGCGCCAGCGGCACCGAGCCAAGCAAAATGATAAACGGATCGCGGAAGCTGTTAAACTGGGCGGCGAGCACGAGGAAAATCAGGAGACCGGCGAGCACGAAAGCCTTCCAGAGCGCATTGCCTTCAGTCCGCAGTTGACGCGATTGACCACCGTAATCGATGGAGTAACCGGGCGGCAGAATTTCGGCGGCTTTCGCCTCCAGTTTCTTGAGCGCAAGGTCGATACTCGGGCCCACACCCGTGATCGTGACTGAATTGAGCTGCTGAAAACGATTGAGCGAGCGCGGCTGAACCGTGTGCTTGAGCGTCGCAATCGTGGACAACGGAATAAGCTGCCCCGCCGGCCCACGCACATGATAGTTGAGCAACTGTTCGGGATTGAGTCGCTGACCGCGCTCGACCTGCGGGATGACGCGATAACTGCGGCCATCATTGATGAAGCGGTTGACGTAACCGCCACCCAACATGGAGCCCAGATCGCGGGCGACATCACTGAGATTCAACCCCATCGAAGCGACCTTATCCTTATCGATCTCAACCTCAACCTGCGGCAGGTCGAACTTCAGATCGCTGTCGGCAAAATAAAACGTCGGCGCGCCGTGCGGATCGTTCGCATCCGTGTTGGCGTAGAGTACGAGCTTCTGCGCAAATTCCAACATCTCGCGATGGTCGGCCGTGGAGCGCAGGACCAACTCGATGGGGAACTGGCCGCCCGACGGCAGCGGTTCAGGCGTGGTCACAATGACATTCAAACCGGCAATCTTTGCGGCGGGAGCCTGCAGTGCTTCCTGAATTTCAATCGAGGAACGTTTCCGCTCGGACCAAGGTTTGAGAATGATGCCGGCGAAACCGCCGCGGGCAAAGGTAAGTTGAAATGAGTTCTCATATTCCGGAACGCTGGTGAATACCTTCTGCACTTCGGAGGCAAAAATCACGTTCTGGTCGATGGTGGAAGTCGGCGCCGTTTGAAGGATGCCGAAGACCACGCCCTGATCTTCCTTCGGCGCGAGTTCCTGCTGCGCGAACATGATGAACGGCACGATCAGCAGCGTAAGTAAAAAAGCCCCGGTGATCGTAACCGGTACCCACCCGAGACTGGCGCCAATCATTTTTTCGTAACGGTTGCGGATGCGATCGAAGACGTGATTGATCGTGCCGGACAGACCTGCCTCCTCATGGTCGTGATCCTTGAGCAGATACGCGCTCATCATCGGCGAGAGAGTCAGTGCGACAAAGCCGGAAACGGCAACGGCGCCGGCCAAGGTCATGGCAAATTCCCGGAACAGCGCGCCCGTGAGGCCGCCTTGGAAAGCGATCGGCGCATAAACGGCGGCAAGCGTAATGGTCATTGAGATGACCGGGCCCACGAGTTCGCGAGCACCGAGAATCGCGGCCTCCACCGGGGTTTGACCCGCACGGATGTGGCGTTCGATATTTTCCACGACCACAATCGCATCGTCCACCACGATACCCACCGCCAACACGACCGCGAGCAAGGTGAGCAAGTTAATGGTGAAGCCGAAAGCGAACATGAGTGCGAGCGCCCCAATCAAGGAGAGCGGCATGGCGACGATTGGAATCAACACGGAACGCAGCGAGCCCATGAAAATAAAGATCACGAGCATGACGATGATCAGGGTCTCAATCAGCGTACGCAGAATTTCTTTCAACGCGTCATCGATGTATTTTGTACCATCGTAGGCGATCTTGGCATTCAAGCCCGCAGGCAGCGCGCGCTCTATTTCGGGCATGATCGCGCGCACCCGCTTGATGACTTCGACGGTACTCTCCGTCGGAAGAACCCAGATCCCCATGAACGTGGCGGTCTGACCGCCGAACTTCACCTCGGTATTGTAATCCTCAGCACCGAGCACCACGTCGGCCACGTCCGCGAGGCGGATCACCGTGCCGTTGCGCTGTGCCACCACGAGTCGCTTAAATTCGTCGACATTTTTAAGGTCAGTATTGGCCACGAGGCTGACGCTGAACATCGTGCCTTTCGTGGCACCGACGGCAGCGAGTGCATTGTTCGACTGCAGCGCCGAGCGAACTTCGGCCGGGCTGATATTGCGCGCGGCGAGTTCCTCGGGCTTCAACCACACCCGCATGGCGAAGACGCGGCCACCAAGCACGTCGGCTCGCTGCACGCCTTTCACGGCTGAGAGCTGCGGCTGAACCATGCGGTTCAGATAGTCGGTGATTTGATTTTGATCGAGCGTGTCCGAATAAAAACTCAAGTACGCCGAGGCAAACTGGCTGTCGGCGGTCTCGACGCTGATGGTCGGAGTCTCCGCCTCGGGCGGCAATTCATTGCGCACCTGATCGATCTTCGAGCTGATCTGGGCCAGCGCGGCGTTCGTATCGTAATTGAGCCGGAGATAAACGCGGATCGTGCTGACGCCCGCACCACTCGAGGACTCGATGTAATCAATGCCGTCCGCGCTGGAAATCACGCGCTCCAGTTGCGTGGTGATGTAGCCGCGTACGGTATCGGCACTGGCCCCGAAATAAATGGTGGTGACATTAACTGCGGCGCTGTCGCTGCGAGGATATTGGCGCGTGTTTAGCTTGGTGTAGGCAACGATGCCCACGACCAGAATGACGATGTTCACCACCAGCGCGATGACGGGCTTGCGGATGAAGAGGTCGGTGAAACTTTTGGAAATCATGGCGGGGAATGCTCCGGGGGAAACGCTCAGGTGTTGGCCGGTTGCGGCGCGGATTGGGCGGAAGGCTGGGCCGTGTTATTAATCTGGACCGGCACGGCATTGCGCAGTTTGAAAACTCCGGCAGTGACGACCTGCTCGCCGGGTTTCACTCCTGATTCGATGGTGACGAGATCGCCTCGGGTGTCCCCCAATTGCACTAATTGCTGACGGACGCCGAGGTATTCCTCGCCTTTGGCATTCTTCATTTTCTCGACGATGAAAACAGAATTGCCGTACGAAGCGTAGGCTACCGCCGTAGCGGGAAGGACGACCTTGGGTTCGCCCACCGGCAATTGGACTTCCACCTGGGCGAACATGCCGGAGCGCAGCAGCTCCTGCGGATTCACGAGCGTGGCTTGCACGGAGACGTTGCGCGTCGCGGCGTCGACTTCGGAATTAATGGCCGAAACGGTGCCTTCGAAAATTTTACCTTGGTACGCGTCGACGGTAACCGATATTTTCTGACCGATCGTCAGCGCCGACAGTTGACGCTGGGGCACGTTGAAATTCACGAAAATCGGATCGAGTTTCTGCAGCGGCATCAATGCGCGCCCCTTGGAAACCCACTGGCCAAGATTGACGATGCGAATGCCGATGCGACCGTCAAAAGGAGCCCGGACCAGCTTCTTGTCGATCAGCGCCTTCAAGGCCGCAACATCCGCGAGGGCCTGTTTGGATGAAGCATCGATCGCATCGAACTCGGACTTCGCCATGGTCTTGCTGTTCAGCAGTTCCTTGGCTCGCTCGATATTGATCTGGGCGAGTTGAGCCCGCGCTTCCGCCGCGCTCAACTGCGCCGCTTCGACCGACGTATCAATTTGCACCAGCGGATCACCCGCTTTTACCGCCGTGCCGCTTTCCACCATGATCTTAACAATGGTGCCGTCCGCATCCGCACTGACGGTGACGCCTTCGACTGGCGCCAGCGTACCGATCGCCTGCAATGAAGGGTGCCAGGCCACGGATTCTGCGGCGATCGTCGTGACGGCAGTCGGTGGCGGCACGTGGGAGATCGAGGACATCTGGGCGATCTGTTTGGCTTTGACCGCGCAAAGGGCGAATACGACCATAATAAACCCGACGAT
>JANYFP010000475.1 GCA_025362555.1 Verrucomicrobiota bacterium | reverse complement strand
CCTGCACCATTTTAGAAAAAGCCCCACTTTAAACGGTGGGGCTTTTTTGTGTCTGGATTTGAACAAGTTGCCTGATTTTTCCGGGCAGATTTCGACGCGAACGCTCATACCTATTACCCTTTGCTTATGCACTTTTTAGGTAGGTGGCGCGCTCGTCGCGCCACGTTGCGAGGTGAGCTCGCAACCTACACTTCGGAAATAGTTAAAAGCAAAGGGCGATTGGCATTACTCTTTCTTCCCCGCCAGCCACACCGCTGTCGCAATTAATCCAAAGCTTGCGGCCAAGCGCAGGAGATCGGCGGTTTCGCCGAAAAAGAGGAGCGAGCACGCGATCGCCAGCGGGACTTTGGCGTTGTTCATCACGGCGAGCGTTCCTGCGTTCACCTGTGTGGCCCCTCGGTTCCACAGGAAAAATCCGACGCCAGACGCAATGATGCCGAGGTAAAGCAACGTGAGTAATTGGGTGGAGTGGATTGTGACCGTCACGTCGCCTTTTAAGAGCAGTGCGATCAGCGTCACGATAAACGCGCCCGCGTACAGCAGCGCGAAAATGGCCCGATCATTGGGTGTGCCTGGCGAGGCACGCACGCGGCGATATAAAACTTGTCCGATGGCGAACGCGGCATTGGCCAGTTGTACGAGGATAAATCCTTTGAGCGTTCCAAGCGGAGCGCCGGCTTTAAACACCACGATGGCCGTGCCGGCTACCGCGAGCAGCGCTGCACTCAGCGCGCGCAGGCGCAATTTCCGATCGAATGCATCAGCCAGCAGCGTGACGAGGAGTGGGGTCGTGACCGTGAAGAGTGCGACTTGATACGCTGGCAGAAAATGAAAGCTTTCGTTGTACGCCAAATACATGAGCCCGAACTGCACCGCGCCGATGCCGATGAGCGCGAAGGTCGTGCGTGCAGAAAGTCCGCGGATGCGGAGAAACGGCAGGAACACGAGCATGGCTAAGCCCACCCGGGCGGTAGCGACAAACGTGCCGTCAATTCCCGTGGTCAGTCCCTTGGTCAACCCAAAGGAGAAGGCCCAAAGCAGAGAGACGGCGATTAAGTAGAGCATGGGCTGGCAGGTCGCGGAGATTATCGCCGATGGGCAGAATGCACATTCGATTGCATCCACACCGATCCATTTGATCCGCAGGGAATTTCGTTTGAGCGTTTCATACGCGGAAGATCGCGCCAAGTTTCTTGCCGAGCAAAATCGTCATGCCAGTGATCGTAATCCCGAGGAAGGCCATCGCCCACACGCCAAGCGCCGACGCGATGTATTTGCCGTCACCGAGTAACTGGAAGAGTTCATAGATCGCTTTCGTGATCGGATAATAGGCCTGCTTCTGCGCGAGCACGAGCGAGTCGGATACTTCGAGCATTGCGAACGAGAAGGCGAGCAAACCGCCGGCAATGAGATTCGCGGCGATCAGCGGCAGTGTGATTTTGTAGACCGCTTTCAACGGTGGGCAGCCAAGGTTTTGCGCGGCTTCCTCAAGCGTCTCACTGGTTTGTTGAAACCCAGCCGCAGCCGAGCGCACGACGTACGGCAGACGACGCACCGAATAGGCGATGACGAGGAGAAGGGTGGGGTCCTTGGTCGGATTCAGGAAAGAGAAAAACTTTCCATCCTGACTCATGGCGAGGTAGCCGAACGCCAGCACGAGACCTGGCACCGCGAGTGGCATCATCGCCAGGAAATCGAGTACTTGTCGTCCCGCTAATTTGGAGCGCACGATCACGTACGCCAAGACGATGCCGAGAGCGAGGTCGATGAGCGTCGCAATGCTCGCGTACTTCAGACTGTTGGCAATCGCTGGTACCGTGAGATCGTGGCCGAGCGCGATTTCAAAATTATGCAGATTTAAATTCCTCGGCAGGACGGTCGCATACCAGTCGCTGGAGAACGCCACGAGCACCACTCCGAGGTGCGGCAGGATCGCAATGAACGTCACGGCACCAAAAATCGCGGTGCAAAACCAGGCGCGCCCACGGCTCAAGGTTTGCGGACCGCCGGACGAGGTGGCCTTGGCCATCATCGCGTACGCATCCCGGCCGAACAGTCCTTTGCCGAGCGCATAAAACAGCACGGAACTGAACAGCATGACCGCGACCAACGCGTACGGGAACGGGTTGCCCCCGATGTCTTTCAGCCCGTAGAAAATTTGCACCGACGTGACGCGTGAGTAATCGAAAATTAGCGCCACGCCGAGATCGGTGAAGGCCCAGATAAAGACGATGGTGCCGCCTGCGAACAGGCCCGATTTGATCAAAGGAAGCGTAATTCTGAAGAACCGTCGGAAGCCCACGCAGCCGAGGTTTTCCGCCGCCTCCTCCATGGCCGGATCGATATTGGCGAGGGCCGCGACCGCATTGAGGTAGATGATCGGGTAGAGACTGAAGGCATTGACGAGTGCGATGCCCAGAAACTGATTCGCGCCGAGCCAGTCGAAGGTCCAGCCCTCAGGCCGCAGGCCGAGATCGATGATGAAGGCGTTGAGCGCGCCGTATTGTCCGAGGATCTGCTTGATGCCGATGGCGCCGACGAACGGCGGAAGAATCATGGGCACCAGAATAATCGAGCCGAGAAATCCTTTTCCGGGAAATACGAAACGGTCGGTGATAAAGGCGAGGGGCAGTGCGATCAGTAAAGCGAAAATCGTTGTCGTCAGCGCCAGCAGAAAAGAGTTGGCGAGTCCCCCGAGGTAGATCGGGTCGGAGAGCAGCGAAGCGAGGTACGCGAAGGTGAGTTTACCATCCGCATCGATAAAACCGCCTTTCAATATTTGCAGAACCGGCCACAGGAAAAAGGCGCAAAAAAATACCAGCGTGAGAGCGAAGACCAGACGCGCGAAGTTTTTCGGCATGCACCGAAAGACATGCACCGCCGTTGCCGGACTGACAAGGGCGAAGGCGCAATTCCTGGTCGTCTTTTGTCGATATTTTCGGGCGGAATGAATTGCCGGGCTCTGCGTTCCCTTTTTCAGGTGTAACCTGGCTGATCGCGCGGGATCGAATGTAGGAGCGTGCTTGCGCGCGATTGCATGAGTGCGTCGGAACCGACGATGGGATCGCACGCGAGGGAGCTCCGATTGAATGAGCGCCAGTTTTATCGACGTCGCGTTCCTGCCTGGATAAAAACGACGAAGCTAATCAAATATTAGTCTTGCCTAATATTATTCGTGCAGTGGAATTTCGCCATGGATTCCAGTCAAGAACCTCAGATGTCGGACCGTCCGGAGACCGGTGAATCCGGTTGGCGGCGGGCGAGCGGCGGAGCCAGTCTGCCGGAATCCCATCGCACGATCGCGGTACCGGCTGGAGCGGGTTTCTGGCGCAAGCTGCTGGCGTTCTCCGGCCCGGGTTTCATGGTGGCGGTGGGTTACATGGACCCAGGTAATTGGGCGACGGATCTCGTCGGCGGTTCCCGTTTCGGCTACACGCTGCTTTCGGTGATTTTGATTTCGAATCTGATGGCGATTTTGCTGCAGCATTTGTGCGTGAAGCTGGGGATCGCGACCGGGCGTGATTTGGCGCAGGCGTGTCGCGATCATTACCCGCGTCCGGTCGTGTGGTTCCTGTGGGTGCTGTGCGAGCTGGCCATTGCCGCCTGCGATTTGGCCGAAGTGATCGGCTCGGCGATCGCGTTGCAGTTGTTGTTTGGGATTCCGCTCGTCTGGGGCTGTATCATCACCGCCGTCGATGTGATGGTCGTGCTGCTTCTGCAGAATCGAGGATTCCGTTATCTTGAGGCGATGGTCATCACGCTCATTTTGACCATCGGCACCTGCTTTGCGGTGGAACTTTTTCTCGCCAAGCCGGACCTCGGCGGCGTGTTGACGGGCTTTGTGCCGACGATGGAAATTCTGCGGAATCCCGCGATGTTGTACGTCGCGATCGGCATTCTCGGTGCGACCGTGATGCCGCACAACTTGTACCTGCACTCCTCCATCGTGCAGACGCGCAAGTATGAGCAAACGGCCGGCGGCAAGCGTGAGGCCATCAAG
>JANYFP010000472.1 GCA_025362555.1 Verrucomicrobiota bacterium | reverse complement strand
TTGTAGTCTCATCGAGTTGATGCCCTCGCGTTCTAAATCTTTATTCGTCAATCGCAGTCGAGAGTCACCTGATATCGATAAGGTCGTAGCTACCGCGGCAACCGCGACAACCGCCTTTGCTACGGTAAATCTGACTGCAGGTATCGATATTTTATTTTCAACACCGATCACATACGTATCTTCCTCAAGTTCGATCAGGCTAAAATATCCGCTCGGATCAAATACGCCCACCGGGTCGGCATTTGCATAGAGGTATTTGTGCAGGCTTGCAGGATCGCTCGCGCTGCCCTCGTAGCTGTCCTGATTCCAGAAACGGCCCGAGTTCGGATTATAGAAGCGGGCGCGCAGGGAATACATCCCAAGGTCCGCGTCGTATTGTTCGCCACGATAGAGGTAGGCATTTTCGGTCGTACCCGTTCGGCCCACGATGTTCCCGAAGGCGTCGTAATCCCAGGTGTCAGTCACCGTGCCGCTGGCATTCGTGAGCTGGCGAACCGAGCCAAGACCGTCGTATCCGAAGTAGTGAGTAGCGGGTAGCGAGTAGCCAGTAGTAGATGTCTGCGCAATCAAGTCGCTTCCGTAGGTATAAACTGTCGCGGTGGTGCCGGCGGCAGTGTTTTTATATTCTTCGACGACTTGCGCGTAGCCCGTCGGATTATTGCTATCGATGAGGTAACCCGTGGCGCTGACGAGCAAGGAGCTCGCATCCAGCAATGTCTTTTGCCGGCGGATGCCATCAGCGTCGTAGCTGAGATTAATCGTACTGCCGTCGGGCTTGTGACGGATGATCAAGTGGTCCTCGAAGTCGTAAACGTCAGGTTGCGCGGTGATGCCGAGCGAAACGGTGGTATTGCCGTTGGTGTCGTATGTATCCGAATTCAACTGGTCCCTCGAATTGAATGAATTGGTCGATGAGGCGACGGCTGCTACCGAAGAGGCACGAGCAATCCGGTTGCCGACTTTGTCCAGGGTGTAACCGACGATACCGATCTGACCGGGGTCAGCGCCCCCGGCTACAGTTTCGGAGGTAAGCCGGTAGATGACATCGTAGAGGTAGGTCGCAGTGCGGCCGCTCGACTCCGTGATGATGTGGCGGTGGCCAGAGGGATTGAGCGAGTAAGTGTAGCCACGCAACGTGCTCGCGCTCTTCGCCACGGTGAGGGTCCGCAGGCGATTCAAGGAATCGTACGAATAGGTGTGGCTTACGCCGTTTGGCGTGCCGACGGTCGCGAGACTGCCATTTGAATTGTAGGTGTAGCTCGAAGTAAGAACGGTGCCCGTCGACGCATCATCGACGTAGGCTAGGCGATTGGCTTCATCGTAGCGGTAACCGATGTTCACACCGTTCGCGTTAGACGAGACCACGTCTTCGAGGAGGCCGTTGGCAAAATAACTGTAGTCCAGGGTGCCAAGAGCGGTGGTCTTTAGGTCGAGTCGGCCGCGTTCGTCTCGCGGGGTGGTCTCGCTATAAAGTTGGGTGTTGCTCGCATTGTAGGTCCGAGCGGCGACGCGGGCCCCAGCGCCGTCATAATCGTATTCGACGCGAGCCACCGCGTGACTGTAGATGAGCGAGGGATGCGTGAGATCGGCCGTCTTGGTCTTGAGGCGATTGAGCACATCGTAGGTGAATGTCGTGGTCTTGCCTGCAAAGTCGGTCCGCTTCCAAAGATTACCCCACTCGTCGTATTGCAGCGATTCAGTGGTGGTGTCGGGCAAGATACGCTGCGTGCGGCGCCCGAGATTATCGTAGCGGTACTTTGTCGTGTTGGCGCGGGCATCGGTCTGCGTGAGCTGACTGCCAATCTCATCGTGAGTGTAGGTCGTGACAGCGAGGCCCACCGTCGTGGACGCCAACGCAAAGGTCGTGTCCGAGGCGGCGAGTGTTTGGTCAATATACTGGCGGGCTTCGAAGAGGCGGCCGAGACCGTCGTAGCGGTAACGCATCACCTTTCCTTCTTGGTCCACGGTCTCGATGCGGCGACCGAGGATGTCGAACTTGGTCGATGACTGTGTGGCAGGATTTTCGTCGGTAGCCGGATAGAGCACGAGGTACGGCCGTCCCTGTTCATCGTAGCGGGTTTCGGTCGTGTTGCCGCGCGGGTCAGTGACAAAGCGGACATTCCCGGAAGCGTCATATTGATAGGACGTGGTGAGATTGCCGGTGCTGAGCACTTGGACGGATTGCTTACGGCGTCCGGCATCCGGGGTGCCATCGGCGAAGTAAACCACCGTCGAGCGATGACGGAGTTCGTCGTAGGTGTCGGTCACGCGGCCGGTCAAATCGTAGACGGTTTCGGTGTAAGGATTATCGGTGGCGACGGCCGGCGTGCTGTCGGGTTCGAAGGTGTAGCGAAGTCGACCGGCGTCGTCGTACTGAAAGGCGGTCCGACGACCAAGCTTGTCCTGAGACCAGTCGCGGCGATTTTCCAAATCGAGGTGACTGCTTTCGCTGGTGCCGTCGGGATAAATCGTCGAGGTTTGATTACCGCGGTTATCGTAGCCATAGCTCGTGATGCGAGCGAGGGAGTCGGTGGCAGCTTGGTAGTCAGCGACCGATTTCCACAGGACGGATTTGTCGGTCTGACCGAAGGAGGTGTAGCGAGTCTCGCTGACTTTGCCGTCCGGCATGATCGTCGCCTTAAGGCGATTCTCGAAATCGTAAATGTATTTGGTGACGATGTCCTCGGTGCCGCCAGCCGGGAGCGTGTGGGTGGCGATCTGCGCCAGCATATTTTGCTGCGCATCGTAAATCATGCGAGACGTACGCAGGACGGTGGACGCGGAGTCTTTGACTGTGACGGTGACTTGCTTCACTGCGGTGGGATAAGCGGCCGCGGAAAACGAGTAGTTATAGACATTGCTCGTCACGTTGCCCAAGGCGTCAGTCACCGTGTCGAGGGTGCCGTCGGTGTTGTAATGATAAGTCGTGGTGGCCGGAGCGGGGCCGCCGACCCCAACGGTGTTACTCA
>JANYFP010000348.1 GCA_025362555.1 Verrucomicrobiota bacterium | reverse complement strand
ATCCGCTCGTGCAGCAAGATCTCGAAATCCTGATCAAGTCAGCGAGCAACGATTTGGAAACCAATCTCCTTCAGGAAAAATTCCTCCTGCAATATATCGACCTCGGCCAATTGATCTACTTCGGCGAGTTCGGTCTGCTCCAGGAACAAGTCGAAGCTGAGCGCCGTCCCGCCGCCCTCAAGCGCCTCAAACTTTACACCGGCCTTGAGCCGGGTTCGACGCCGTTCACCGAACTCGCCAAAGCCCGCTACACGGAGGAAGCAGCGAATCCAAAACTTCTCGGCTCCTACAAAAATAAAATCGAGCAAAGCCTGTCCAACATCGAACGCTACACCAAGGGCATTCGGGAACTCTACACCCAATACGGGATCGATAAACTCGACGGTGCGCCCGCCGCCCTCGATAAACTTGACCAACAATTAAAAGACTACGCCGATTGGACCCGCACCACGGTGTTACCCCGCGCACGCGCGGACTACCGCCTGCCGGCCGAAATCTACGCGGACAATCTAAAAAATATCGGTCTCGATATCGCCCCGGAAGAACTGATCCACAAAGCACTGCTCGCCTTCGGCGAAATCCGCAACGAGATGCAGACCCTCGCCCCACTCGTCGCGAAAGAACATGGATTCAAAGACTCCGACTATCGCGCCGTCATCCGCGAATTGAAGAAAGACCAGCTCGCGAAAGACCAGGTCGAGCCCTATTACCACGAAGTCATCGGCCACATTGAGGACATTATTCGCCGCGAACACCTCGTCACTCTGCCCGAGCGCGCCATGATTATGCGCCTCGCCTCCGAGGCCGAGAATGCCGCACAACCCGCGCCGCACATGCAGCCGCCACCGATGGTCAACAACAAGGGTGAGCGCGGCCAGTTCATCCTCACGACGGGCAATCCGCCCGCCACCGCCGGAGCCAAGACGGACGGCTATGACGATTTCACGTTCCGCGCCGCCGCGTGGACTTTGACCGCGCACGAAGGCCGCCCCGGCCACGAGCTGCAATTTTCCGCCATGGTCGAACGCGGAGTCTCCCAGGCGCGCAGTCTCTTCGCGTTCAACAGCGTTAACGTCGAAGGCTGGGCGCTCTATGCCGAGGCCGAGATGAAACCCTTTGAGCCGCTCGACGCCCAACTGATCGCGCTTCAATTCCGCCTGCTGCGAGCCGCCCGCGCCTTCATCGATCCGATGCTAAATCTCGGACTCATGACTCCCGCGCGCGCCCATGATATCCTCACGCAGGACGTCGTCTATTCCGAGGCGATGACGAAACAGGAGATCGACCGCTACACTTTCCGCTCACCAGGTCAGGCCACGGCGTATTTCTATGGTTACACGCGTCTCATGGAATTGCGCGCCGCCACGGAAATCGCCCTCGGCCCCAAGTTCAACCGCCAGGCCTTTAATGATTTCATCATCGGCGAAGGCCTGTTGCCACCCGACCTATTGAGCAAGGCCGTGCGGGAAAGATTCATTCCCCGGCAAGCCGCACTAAAAACCGATTCGCCGGCAAGCCGCTGAGCGATTTCAATAAAACCCAGGCCGCTGCGTTTCGATGTAGGGCCGTTGCTTGCGACGGCCTGGACGTGCGAACCCAGACACTAGCCTCACCCAGCGAGGCCACCGCAAGCAGCGGCCCTACACTATTATTTAATATGTCCGAGTGTTACTCTGTTTGCTGCGGTATAAGTGAGCGGCCAACACAGAGGAGTGGCTCGAAACCTAACAGGGTAATACCAATCGAATAGTTTTCTTTGTGACTCTGCGTCTCTGTGGTTAAATCGACTACGTCAATCGCCCGGCCCGACAATTTTGAATCCACCTCCGCCATACCGCATTGCCTCTTGGCGCAAAAACTGCTCTCGTTTCACCGCATGAAATTCACCCGCTTTCTCGCCCTGGCCGCCTTCGCTTTGCCGGTTTTTGCTTACGCCCATCCCGGTCATGAAGGCCACGAACTCACTTGGGATTTCACCAGCGGCGCGACGCACCCGCTACTCGGCTGGGACCACTTGCTCGCCATGATTGCCGTCGGCCTCTGGGCCGCGCAACTCGGCGGACGCAGCCGCTGGCTCGTGCCAATATCATTCGTCACCGTGATGATCCTCGGTGCCGCCCTCGGACAAGACGGACTCGCCCTTCCCGGCCTTGAGCAAGGCATCGCCGCTTCCCTCTTCGTCCTCGGTTTGCTCATTGCCACCACCACGAAACTCTCTGCGCCCGCCAGCATGGTGATCGTCGGCGCCTTCGCTCTTTTTCACGGCATGGCCCACGGCACAGAAATGCCGGCCACCGCAAGTGGCCTCAACTACGGCCTCGGTTTCATCGTCACTACAATTTTTCTTCACGCAACCGGTCTCGGTCTCGGTTCCGCCCTGAAGAATCACGCCACGACCGCGCGTCTCGCCGGCAGCGCCGTAGCCATCGCCGGCGCCGCCGCCTTCGTGCTCTGAGATAATACGCGTTTACTAAAACACTTCCTTTGCTCGGCGGATTCGTGTGTCACTGCATTGCCGAATTATTTACCTGGAAAAGAAATACCCCCCCTCACAACTTCCGCGGATCGCACGCCAGCCGCGGAAACCGTGTCGCTAAAACCTGCCTCGCCTCGCGCAACCCCTGCCGCAATCGCACGCTATCCGGCGCGACCAGTTTCAAACTCCAGCCGCCCTGCCGCAATCGACTGAGACCAAGCCAAAGTCCATTCCCGTGCAACGCAACCAACGCCTTTTGCCACGACGCATCATCCGGACGTTCTTCACCGATGAGCACCGCATTGCCAAAACACGCCCCCGGTCCTGATCCCGCCAATTCCGCCAGCGCGCGCAAGTCCGCGCCGCTCTGCTGCAATCGCTCACGCAATACCAGTTCACCGCCCACGCGCACCTCGAGTTCGAGACAAAGTCGAGTCCACTCCCACGCTTCACCGTGACCAACGCGCCCCGGCATTAACTGATCCGCGAAAAATAGCTCGCCGCCCGGCTCCACCTCGATGCGCGTGACTTGCCGGTAACTGCTCCCGCGATGCGGCACCAGCGGCTCGGGCATCATTTCCAACCAACCGTCCTTCGCCACGACGAAATGCTGACGACACTCCGCCGTCCCCTCGTTCATCTTAAACACGCGACTCGCACTCGGCGCCGTGACGAGCAATGCCGCACCCGCCGCCACCGCGATTTCCGACTCAAGTCGATCACCCGACAAAATTCCCGCTGTCGGATTGACTACCTGAACGAGCAACGTCCGAGCGTCCTCGTCCCAATAAGGTTTGCTCAAATGATACGGCGCCCGAAACGACTGCGCCGCGAGCACCGTGCGACCGTCCGCCCGAGCCTCGGCCCGCAATGCCAGTTGTCCGTTAAATTCAGCCATGCCTTAAAAAGTTCGACCGCTATCTGAAGGTGGAGCGCATTGACCCCAATGCGCTGGTTTGAGTGGCAGCGAGCGGAAGCGGGTTGAGGTCAACCCGCTCCACCAATCGATCCAAATTCATTCTAATCCTTTCAGTAGCCATGTCGGTTTCACCCCTTCGCCTTTTGCCCAAACAACACCTCGCGCTCCAACCACGCGATCACCTGGTCGAGATTGTGTTCGCGTTTGAGATCGCAAAACAAAAACGGCTTCGCACCTCGCTGAATTTTTGCATCGCGATCCATCACGCCGAGATCCGCTCCGACGAGCGGCGCCAGATCGATCTTATTAATGATGAGCAAATCGCTAAATCGAATCGCCGGCCCACCCTTCCGCGGAATTTTGTCTCCTTCGGCCACGTCGATCACGTAGATGAATGCATCAACCAACTCCGGCGAAAATGTCGCCGTCAAATTATCGCCACCGCTCTCCACGAGCAACAGTTGCAAGTCCGGGAATTTCGTCTCCAAAGAACGACAGGCCTGTTCGTTCATCGTGGTGTCATCGCGAATCGCAGTGTGCGGACATCCGCCCGTTTCCACGCCGACGATGCGCTCGGCCGGAAGCGCACTGTGCTCGACGAGAAACTTCGCGTCCTCCGAGCAATAGATGTCGTTCGTGACGACCGCCATCGAGTAACGCTCGCGCAGTTTCTGACTGAGTTTGAGACAAAGCATCGTCTTCCCGGAACCAACCGGGCCGCCGATACCTATCCGAGGAGGACGAGGATTCATGGGGATAAAGTAGTGAGTGGTGAGTAGCGGGTAGCGAGTAGGAAATAGGCGCGGAAGTTCAGCTAGATATGCTCACTACCCGCTACTCACTACTCGCTACTGTCATGAAATAAACATCCGACTATCTGCCGTTTCGTGGCGCGCGGCCGCGATGTCGAGCCACGGATTAAACCAGCCGATTTCATCGACCGGAATTTTTTCCGCCGTCGCAATTATTTCCGGCGCGGCAGCGAGCGCTTCTGTCAGCAACGACTGCGAAGCGTTCTGGCCGAGCCGAAGCACCTTCATTGCCGCCGACAACAGCGAAGCGACACTCGAATAATAAACCCCGGACAACACCGCCACCCGAGGCGCACCGAGCACACGCCCTTCCAGTGCGGCTGAGACGGCAGCAGCGAACGGCCAACCGCCGTCCGCCGTCCGGCGAAGATACTCCGTCGCCAACGGATGCGGCCGCAGCAACGCCACCAATTCCGCGCGCTGCCGACCGATATTAACCGACGCCGCGCGAATCTCCTGCGGCGCCTTCAAGGCCGACGACAGAATAACGAGCTCGCGAATTCCGGACCAATCCTCCGCGCCAAACGCCCGCCACGCGTGCGCCGCGAGCGGGAGCTCCACGTGCCGCAGCGAAGGCAACACCGAGCGAAATAAGAACTCCCGCAGCGTCGCCCGATCCCGTACGACGCCTTCCTGCACGAGCCCCTCCAGCCCGAATGAGTGCGCATAGCTCCCCGTCGGAAAAAATGAATCCCCCGCCTGCAAAAGCCCGACAATCCAAGCCGCATCCACAGGCGACGCGTTCCGTTCGCCTTCTGACGCTTCCCGCGCCAAATCCGAAGGTGGAGCGGTCTGACCCCAGGCCGCTTCCGGCACGCGCGTCGACGTCCCTAACGTAGGTTGCGAGCTCGCCTCGCAACTGGCCGCGCCCGCCGCGCCACCCCTCGCTTCAGTGTTTATGGCTTTGTCCAAGTTCATGAGAAGAGTGCGCCCCACGCACGAAACGACCCGGCTTAAAAATCGCCATCGTCGACTTGTAAGGCACCTTCAGCCGTTCGAGCAATTGTCGCACCGCCGGTTCATCTGGTGCCAGCAGACGCGTCGCCTCTGCGGAAAGTTCCAAATGCAAATTCCCAATCGCCCAGCCAATCCCCGCCGCCGCTGAAGGAGCGACCTCGAGCGAAATTTCCACCACCGCCTCAGCCGGCTGACGAATCACATACCGCGCAGTGGCCGTCTGCCAAATCGTATCCCCATCGCGCAAAGGTGCGGCAAGTTCGCAACCGAACTCCATCCCATCCTCCGCCACCCCACGCCAAAGCCGCTTTGCGAGTTTCATCCGCTCCACGAGCACCGCGATCTCGGGCAAATCGAAATCAGGTGTTTCCAGCGAGGACTGGATTATTTGCAGCATCAGAAATAACTTCTTAAAGTTGCAACCAGTGACGCAGCTGCTGTTCCAAAGCTGCCTGATCTTTCGCGGAAAGACGACCGACGGTATTCACCACCAAACGAGATTCGACGGTCGCGATCTGTGACTTGATGCCACACGCCACATTTAAACCCGCCTTTTGCCAATCGTTCAGCAAGAGATCGACATTCGGCAACTGGGAGGAAACAGGAACAACGAACAAATCACCGAGATAGCTACTTAAGCCAATCACGACTGCCGGCCGAACTTTGCGGCTGGTCAGATCAGTGAACGGAATAGGGAGCAGCACCACCTCACCTCTTGAGAAGCTCATTAAAAACGTCGTCCGCTGAATTATCCCACGCCTTACTCAGAACCTGCTGAGACGCATTGAGCCAAAGATTTCGTTCGGCATCTTCGGATACGACAAACTCAGCCTCAATCGTCACCATCACACGAGTGTTCTCCGGCAAAGCCAGCGGCTCGGGGAGTTTCAACACCCCGTTTTCGTAAGTGGCCTCAACTGTCTTTGTCATGCCACGAGGTTACTCCGCCACTGAAGGTTGGCAAGAAAGGTTTACCTTCTCCCTCACTCTGCGCGCAGCGCGATCACCGGGTTGATGCGGCCTGCGCGTCGGGCTGGAAAATAGCAGGCGAGCAGACCAACCACGCACAGCAGAAGAGTGATCCCAACCTGCAATCCCACTCCCGGCAACCGAAGTTCAGGCATCGTCTGTAGGAAAATGAGGCTGACCCCATACGCGCCCAAGAGACCAACCGCGATTCCGCAAACGATCAACCGTCCGCCTTGTAACAAAATCAATTTAAGAATGGCGGCGTAGTCCGCGCCCAGCGCGAAACGCACGCCGATTTCGCGACTGCGTTGCATCGTCAACTGGCTGATGACGCCGTAAAGTCCGATGATCGCGATGAGCAGCCCGATGAAGGCAAAGGCGCCGAGCGTGATGATCATCAGATTGTTTCCAGCGAGCACGTCCTCGAAAAGCTGCTGCACGCCGCCGATCTGCTGGATCATAATGTCCGGGTCGACGTCGCTGATCGCCTGGCGCGCAGGCTTGAGCAGCGCCTCAGATAACAACGAACTCTTCAGTACAAAATTATACCAAATACCCAGCTGCTGTTGTAGGCCGCAGTAAATCTGCAGATTTGTGGCCGGAGTAGTGAATCCCGAGGCCATAACCACATCGCCGACCACGCCGATAACCTCACTCCATTGTGTTTCGTCAGCAAATTTTATCCTTTTCCCGATCGCGCTCTGCCCCGGCCAGTAGCGCCTGGCCATAGTCGCGTTGATCACCACCACGCGGGGATCACCCTCCTTGAACATCTCTGACAAAAAACGCCCCTCCTTAAGCGGCATGCCGAGGGTGGTGAAAAATCCCCCATCGACGGCACTCAGGAAGGCCAGCGGTTCCTGTCCTGCGAGAGCCGATTCGGCTCCTTCCACTACGATTCTCTTTTGCGTAGGCGAACCGTAGATCGGCACCATTTCTGAAATCGATGCCCGGCTGACTCCGGGAATCTGCCCCAACTTATTGAGCAGCGCGCGGACGAGCACGATTTTTTTTGAATCCTCCTTGTAGCGTTCGTACGGGATATTCAGAACCCCGGTGAATAAGCCTGCCGGCTGCCAGCCGAGATCCCGCTTGAAGAAACTTCTGACTGCCAGGCCGAACGAAAGAGCGGCGCTGACGAGCACCAGTGCGAGGGCCAGTTGGCCGACGATCAAGGAGTACTTAAGCCGACGCTGCGTGCGCCCGCCGGTACTGCCGCGCGAACTTTCCTTCAGGGCATCACCAGTCGATACCCGCGTACCCAGCCACGCCGGCGCGAGGCCAAACGTTAGCGCACTGATCAGCGCCGTCAGTGAAGCGAACAGGACAACCCGGTGGTCGATTGGGATCTCAGAATTGCCGTTGGAAGAGTGCCCGACGAGATGATTCGACCAATGGGCAAAAAACATTCCGAGGGTGGTACCGGCGAGGGTGATCAAAATACTTTCGACCAACAAAGGACGCATCAGGTCGCCGCGACTGGCCCCGAGGGCCGCCCGTACGGCGAATTCGTGGCTGCGTCCGAAAGCACGCGCCAACTGGACACTGGCGAGATTGGAGCAGGCAATAACTAGGACGATCCCCGCCAACCCCACTAGGAGCCAGTAGAGCTTGCGGTCATTGCCATCAATGTACGACGCAGCCAGGCTGGTGACACGCAAACCATCGAGGCCGTTTTCAGCCGGATGATCGCGGTCCAGCCGCGCGGCGATCGCAGTCAGTTCCGCCTGCGCGGTAGTAAGACTGACGCCTGGTTTCAGTCGTCCGATCATGCTGAACCATTTGCTCGTACGCTGCGTCGCGAAAGGAGGCCACAGCGTCAACGGCGCGATGAAAGAGCATCCGGACCAGTTGACCGTCTGATCGAATTCCGGGGGCAACACTCCGATTACAGTCATGTCGTCTACGCCGATCCGCAAAATCTTGCCGATGACTTTCGGATCGGAAACGAACTGCCGCTGCCAATAGGAGTGCGTGAGGATAACCACGGATGCCTTACCAGGAAGTTCCTCGTCGTCCGCGAAGCCGCGCCCAAGGAAGGGCTGGATGCCGAGCGTCGGCAGAAAATTGGTTGTGACAGTCAAGCCGAAGAGCATCTCGGGAGGTTGACCGGATTCGGAAACATTTTTGTTGTGGGGGACAACTCCAGCGAGGTTGGAATACGACGATGCCGCCGAGCGAATATCGAGAAAGTTTCCGGGCGCGAGCGGCATCACTTGCGACTGGACCGACGTGCTGAAAATCTGCACGAGCTGCTCTTGCGCCGGAAAAGGCATTACCTTGAACAGGATGTTGTTCACGACGCTGAACGTCGACGTGCTCATACCGATCCCGAGAGCGAGCATGATGATGGCGACAAACGTGAAGCCCGGCGATTTCGCGAGCTGGCGGAAGGCATATTTCAAGGTGAGACGCATGGGGAAGGGGCGGAATTATCCAACGCAAACAGGCTGAAGCGAAGGCTCGCACCAAATGAGTGGCGGAGGAAGATCAAAGGTTCCCGACAGCCTCGCACTTCACCGTCGGAAGCACAGATTTTTGATTAGTCAGTATACCTCAATCAACCTCGCCCCGAAGTCACTTCACTTTCTTTGAATGGGCAGGAGTTTCCTTCTCCTTCGCTCCCTTCTGATCCTTCGCGAGATGCCTTCATGAGCAAAGTTGGCCCATCCGATACAATCCTAACTCTCGCGCGCTGATCGATCAATGTTATGTTTGGGAGTTCTACCTCTCAGATTTGGACCGTTTATTAACTGATCACCGCAAATCCTTTCGAGGTTAAATCCGAATCATTGATTGGAAACCGCAATCCCGCACGAGCGATATCAGCACGAACTCTTGTTTTAAAATCTGCTGATGCCTCGGGATGGAATCTTAACCCCTCAATCAGTATTGCAGGCTCTGCCGGGACAAGACGAAAGTAATCCCGAGGTTGATCCAAATAAATTTCTTCCATAGGCGAAGGCTGATAGATGAGCCTTAATTCATCCTCAAAAAAATATGGGGCACGTCGCTTGTGTACTAACGCAGAGAGAGAGTGCAGTTCCGGTAACGCTTCATCGTCACCAACATAGCGGACGTTCGCAGCCTGACACTGATTTCCAAGTGCTGCCGCAAGTGTTTTGACGCGAGAAATAAGCGCGACCGAGTCAGTAGATTTAGTATGCTCGCGCCACATCCGAGGATTCTCAAATCGGTTTTTATGCCAACAATTCAGAAAAGTCCGCCTCCGATGCGATTCCTGTATATTAATAATTTCAGCCGAATCTCCGAGCCTGAGATCGGCAAAAGCGTCGGCAAACATAGTGCTTTTTTTAGTTTGGTTTGCCGGTGTAAACTTACCTTCATAAATATCGGGCAGTTGATCGGCTCGCCGGAAATAAAACTGTTTTTCTGAAAGAAGTCCGGTGAACTTATCATAGTCTCCGTATTTCCACACGATTGTATGCGGCGGGGGAACTGTGAATAATTCCGCAACGCCAGGCAGAGGACGTGAAACCCGCAGAATCTCACCCGTGTTCAGGTTCTTAATTCCCATCCTGATTTCGTTTTTCATTTGGGTACGGCACACGAGATCTGGTAGAAATTCCAACAAAACAGTCGATAAACCCGCCACGTTTTTCCGCAACGCAAGACAAGACTCATTTGGTCAAAATCACCGTAACGCTGCGAGCTTAAGGAACCATAAGCGGATTGTTTCTTCATGGGCCAACCTTATCAGAACAGGAAATACCGCTGAGCCATGGGCAGCACTTTCGCGGGCTCACAGGTGAGGTGCACGCCGTCGGCTTTCACGGTGTAGGTCTCGGGGTCGACTTCGATTTTCGGGAGCGCGTCGTTCAGGACCATGTCTTTTTTCCCGACCTTCCGGCAATTGCTCACGGGCTCCAAGCGGCGACGCAGACCGAGATCTTTGATCGTGCCTTTCTCCAGCGAAGCCTGACTGACAAACGTGAGATTCGTCGAGCCAATCGCCCGCCCTGCCGCACCGAATTGCGGACGATAGAAAGTTGGCTGCGGCGTAGGAATCGAAGCGTTCGGATCACCCATGTTCGCCCACGCGATAAAGCCGCCCTTGAGCACGAGCTCGGGTTTCACGCCAAACAGCGCCGGCTTAAACACCACGAGATCGGCTAATTTCCCGACCTCAATCGAACCCACAATGTGCGAGATGCCATGTGCG
>JANYFP010000405.1 GCA_025362555.1 Verrucomicrobiota bacterium | reverse complement strand
GCCGGTGATTGTGCCAGAGTTGAGGATCACGTCCACCCCCGACCCAGTAGAGGTGATGTCGCCTGTGATCGTGAAATTCGCGCCCTTGATTTTTTGGGTCTCACCATTGAAAGCTGCCTCGCGTTTATTTTCTTCCATATTTTCGCGATCGACCACCGAAAAACGACCGGTCTGCTGGAGATGCGTGATCAAAATTGTCTTCGCCTGACCGCCAAGCCGGTCGATGCCATCCGAGAAAATTCCCCGCATGAAGTTCGAACGATTGTCGAATTTGCCGATTACCACCGTACTCTTCGGACCCGAGTACGGCCGGCTGGCCGATTGAACTTGGGGCGTCTCAACGACGCGATTCGTTTCTGTCGCACAGCCAACCAATGACGCACCGACGACAAGAAGGGCAACTTGCAGGATTAATTTCCGGGCTTTCATGGGGAATACGCGGCGACGCACCATCACTGGGAATTCAGCAACAGTCCGCCGAAACCGCGTACTTTTTAAGATGGGCGGAGCACGAATAACGTCAATAGGAACCAAACCAAAAGTCGGTCTGCCGCAGAGCACCGGCCGCTGTAAGAGAAGTGATTTGAGGGCAGCGCCACGAGAGTGCGGTTTCGGATTGGTTTTGCTCCGCTGTACGCCAAGGTTGCACCGTCCTCATGCCCACTGACGCCGATCAACCCATTCCAGTGATTTTTGAAATCAGTTTATTTCTGATTGGGCTGTGGCTGCTTTATCAACTGGGATTCAATCGTGCTTTTCGCGCGCGCTGGTTGCACACCAACCACCTGCCGACGTGGTCGATCGCCCCGGCGGAATTCGCGATGTACCTCCTGTTGCTTTTTACCGGCGGCTTCATTTTTCAAGCTGCCCTGCGCACTTGGTTGGGCGAATTTATTGCCAAGGCGGGTGATCGAGCCGGGTTGGAAATCATGATCTACGGTACCGGCCTCGATGGCGGTGCGCTGCTTGGCTGGCTGATCTTCCCCTTGCTTCGTCGCGGCTGGCACACCGATTACGGCGTGGCCCCGCCACCTGAAACCAACGCTCCGCCGGCTTTACCGTGGAGCAAAGCCCTGCTCTACGGGGCCGGCACTGTCGCGCTCTCCTTGCCTGTGCTCGCCGGCCTGAGCTTTGGCTGGACCTTTCTACTCAGGAAACTCGGACTGCCCGATGACCCGCAGGACTCGATTGCGATTTTCACCAACACCAAATCCCCCGCGGTCATTTTCGGAATGCTCGTGGTGGCCTGCGTCCTCGCACCGATGATGGAAGAATTGCTCTTCCGCGCCGGCATTTATCGTTTTTGCCGGCAACACCTCGGTCGCGGAGTTTCTTTGCTGATCAGCGGCATACTCTTCGGCGCGATCCACCTGAACTGGGCCGGGTTCGTGCCACTTACGATCCTCGGCGTAATCCTGGCCATGGTCTATGAAGCCACAGGCTCCATCCGCGTCTCCATCGCCGCCCACGCCTTTTTCAATCTGACGAGCATCGCGGCCATTCTCACGGGCCTCACTCAATAACCCATGACTCCCTTCACTTCCAACCGGGCCGACTCCGTGATGGCCCAGGGTGAGCTGAAACTCATCAATGGAATCCGCCGCTGGCTGGGCGCGGCATCACCGGAGTCGCCGTTCGGGATCGGCGATGATTGCGCCGTTATTCCACCGACTAAAAACCATCAATTGGTCACCACCGATCCGGTGATTTTTGGGCGGCATTTTGATGCGTCCGTTCCACCGCAGTCCGTCGGCGCAAAACTGCTCAAGCGCAATCTCAGTGATATCGCCGCGATGGGTGGAAAACCGGTCGCGGCCGTCATCTCACTTGCCCTCGCCCCCGATACCAGCGTCGCGTGGCTGCGCGGATTCTATCGCGGGCTCGCGCGCTGTGCGCTGCGTTACCGCGTGAAGATTGTCGGCGGCGACATCACCGAGGGACCGGCGGGATTTGTCGGCGCCTTTCTCACGCTGCACGGAGAATCCACCGGCACCCGCGTCGTGACGCGCAGCGGGGCGCGATCCGGTGATCGTATTTATGTGACGGGCTCGCTCGGCGGCAGCTTGCTGGGCCATCACCATCGGTTTAGTCCCCGCCTGGCCGAGGGCGCCTGGCTCGCCCGTCGCAAGGAAGTCTGTTCCATGATGGATGTCAGCGATGGACTCGCGAAAGACCTCGACTCACTCACGCCGGATTTACTCGCGCCTGCGCTTTTCGAGAAAAATATTCCCATCAGCACTGCCGCCCGACTCTCCGCCCGACGCACGAACGCCAGTCCGCTGCAGCACGCGCTTTGTGACGGCGAGGATTACGAGCTATTGATTGTGGTCCGCGCCCGCTCGGAGCAAAAACGATTCGAGCGTGATTGGAAAAAACGTTTCCCGAAAACAAAATTGTCCCACCTCGGCCAGTTCTTCCCCAGGCGACAAACGCCCGCCGACGCCTTGCGGCTCGCCGACTATCGCGGTTATGAACACCTGCGCTGAGTTTGCGAAAACCGATTGAGCATTGCTCCCATCCGTGAAATCCGTCGATAAATCACTCCCCACTGCCGCGAGCTGCGCCTCATGACCATTATCGAGCAACTCCGCCAGGGCGTCACCACCGCCACCGCCGAGGAAACACGGGCCCTGGCGACGGCACTCGCCGAGGCCCTACCCGCCGAGGTTACGCTCGCGCTGCATGGCGACATGGGAGTGGGCAAGACAACCTTCGTCCAGGGCCTGGCTCACGGTTTGGGGGTCACGGGGCGAGTGAACAGTCCGACGTTCGCGATTTTTTCCGTTCATCAAGGTCGGGCGCGTTCGTTGATCCATCTCGATGCCTATCGCTTGGAAAACGAGCAACAAATCGAAGCCCTGCTCCTCGAAGATTTCCTGATCAGCCCTTATTGTCTCGCCGTGGAATGGCCGGAAAAAATCACGGCTTGGCTGCCAGTCAACACCTGGCACCTCGTGCTCTCAATTGAGGCTGGCGACCGGCACCGGGTGTGGCTGCGTTGAGGCGAAAGTGGCGAATGAGCTCAATCGCCTTTGCTTATACACTTTGTAGGTGGCGCGCTCGTCGCGCCACGTGGCGAGGCAAGCTCGCCACCTACACTTGAGAAATAGGCAAAGGCATCGGACGTTTGGGATAAATCCTCCGGCTACCCTGCGCCCCGAATTTCCGTCGATAAAAAAAGCCCGCTCAGGTGAGCGGGCTTGAAAATCAGGCTTGGGTTTCGGGCTTGGGTTCCTCGGCCGGAGCGACGGGCTCGGGAGTCGAAACCTCTGCCACCGGTGCTGCGGCTCCGACGGGAGGCGTCGATGCTGGCTTGGACGTAGAAGCGACTGGTGCCGGAGCATCAGGAAAATCGACCGGGTCATGTTCTTCTTCACCGGACTCCGCTTTCTTAGCCGCTTGCGGGGCCATGGGTGGAGGGGAGAACAATTTTCCGTCGGAGAATTCCGTCACATACCCTTCCATGACGAGCCAGCGAAGATCGTTGCCCATCTTGCGCAACTTCTCGGCTTGATCCGGTGGCAGCGTCACGAACGGAGCTTGCGACACGGTCGTGCCTTCAGGCAACGGAGTCGCAGCAGCCGCAGCGGCGGCCACATCGATGTTGAGGAATACCCGGGGAAGATCTTTAACGTGGATCATCGGGTGCTTCTCGAGGAAATCGATCAGCGACGAAATGGTCTCGGAGAACACCTGACCCGGAACGCGGAAACGACGCTTCACGGCGCACACATAGGACACACCGCGCGATCCCTTCTTAAAGATCGTGAAGTTTTCGCGGCGGAGACGACCGCGCAAGGCGTTCGCAGTGTCGAGTGGGAAACGGCGTTGACGTTCGACATGGCCCTCGAGCGCACGACGGATTTCACCCTGCGGCATTTTCTCAATGAGTTTGCCGTGGAAGCGCACATTCTCAACGGCACGGACAACTTTGTCGCGAGCATTGGAAAGAAGATACAAGCGTGCCTCTTCCAAGCTGTCGAATGACAGCGCAGCCGGAGCGGGAGCAGCAGATGCTGCTTCAACCGGAGCCGAAGCTTCGACTGCAGCTACGGCTTCCGGAGCGGGAGCGTTAGCTGGAATCTCAATCGGAGGAGTCGTCTCAAACGGAGCGATCGTGAGGTTCTTGGCCGGCTGCGTCTTCCACGTGTAGCGCGTGGCTTTCTTCATTTTCTCCAGCCATTGGGCGGCGACTTCCGGTTCGCGCACCGAGGTAATGCTCTCACGGAAGCGATCAAACGGCATGCGCGAAAGCTTGGCGGCATGATGCTGCTGCAAGATCTGCTGGTAGCGGTGATAATTCGGAGGCCCGAGTAATTCGCCGGTGATGCCACACTTGTTGATGATCGGGAAATTTCCTTTCGGCGGATCGATCTCAACTTCCTGCGTATCGAAAAATGCGCCGAGGTTGTTGCCCAGCACGTGCTGAATCGCGGCATCTTCCGTATCGAACGGCAAATGATCCGGCATCGACATGTAGAGTGGCGCAGGTTTTTCGATCGGTGGACGGGAAGCGGCTTCACCCTCGGCACCTTCCGCCGCGCGTTCCGGACGAGCGGGACGAGCGCGTTGGAGAACGACGACGAAGCGATCATTTTTCTCGAGCACAGCCTTCGTGATTTCGAAGAGCTGATAAGTGCGGCAAGAAGCGCGCACGGCTTTCACCATGGCGGCGAAACCGGTGTCTTCGGGATAGCACGTCGCCACGAAATAAGGACTGACGTAGGGTGCGCGATCAAATTGCTGACCGCCGCCCTCTTGGCGTTCGCCGCCTTGAAAATCACGACGCGGACCGCCCGGTGGACGATCGAAACGACGTCCGCCTGCTGGAGGACGATCGCCTTGCGGCTGAAATTGTTGACCGCCGCCCGCCGGTGCGCCAGGACCAGCGCCAGGGCCGGCAGGTTTGTGGAAATTGCGACGGTCGCGCTGCGCGGGTCCGCGATTTCCACCGTCATCACGCCGCTCTCCGCGATCAGCATCGCGTCGAGCTCCAGGTGAGAGCGGTTTAACTTCGGTCCATTGGGTACCGAAATTGAAGGACTGCAACTGAGTGAGATCGATTTTATTCAGTCTCGGTTCGTTGGTTTCTTTAGCTGGCGTATTGTCGTCCATGTCGGGCGGGAAAACGGGCGTGGCTACCCGGTATGTATCTGTTTATTGCTAAGTGTTCCACGAGACTAGGTCGGCCTCGCGGTAAAAGTGCAGTGTCCTGAGAAAAAAAGCGCGAAGCAAGCGCATTTCGGGGCTTTACAAGCTCCGTTGGATTTAGCTTTCTCCCCTTTCCAACGGTGGAAATGCTCGGGTGGTGGAATTGGTAGACACACACGTTTGAGGTGCGTGTGCCGTAAGGCGTGCAGGTTCGAGTCCTGTCCCGAGCACCATTTTTCCTGTAGAAATGCAGGATTTCAGGGCCGGTAAGGCGCAATCGGCCAACCTGCTCGATCGAGCGGCGAAGTGGGCCGCGAGTGAGAATTCCCCTAAAGTATGACGGGACATCCGCTCTAACACATTTGACCGGAGGACATTTCTGGCGAACCTACTGCGGCCGACTGCCGCAAAAATGAAATCTGACGCCATTAAAAACGCCCTGCTGGAATCTTATGCCCGCGATGGCGGCATCAACCATCTCGATGGTGTCAACCTGCCGTCGCAAGACACGGTCAGCGATCTCGCGAGAGATTTCATGCACGTGCTTTTCCCGGGCTATTTCGAAAACACCAGTCTCTCAAAAGAAGACGTGCCAGCCTGGCTGGATCGCTTGCTGGCAAAAATTGAACAGCGCCTCGTGGCCGAGACCGAAAAAAGCCTGCGCTTCGCCAAAGACTCCGCCCCCGCCGCCAACGCCCGGCGCATCGCTAACGAACTGCTTACCCGTCTCCCCGAGATTCGCCGCGTGGTCCAGACCGATGTCACCGCCGCGGACGAAGGCGATCCTGCGGCGCGCAGCGTCGAGGAAATCATC
>JANYFP010000338.1 GCA_025362555.1 Verrucomicrobiota bacterium | reverse complement strand
GACCAGGGTTGTCATGGGGAAACAGGGTTCGGCGTGCCGTCAAATTCACCAGGCGAGTCTGGCGCCGAAGGTAAGGATCATGGCCCGTGGGTAGGCGCTTCTCGGGGTGATCGAATCGGTGCCGCGCATCTCGTAGTGGTCGATGGCCGCGTCCAATTGCCACCGGGGCGACGGAGTCCAGATCGCCTTTAGCCGGTAGAGCGTGGTGCGCAAAGCGGAGAGACGGTAGTCGGAGGAGTAGAACGGACCGGCGGGATTGGGTGCACCCGCTGTCGGAATAATCGAAGTTGAGTCGAGGTCGTAGTAATAAAAATTCGCGGCGCGCTGGTCGTGAAACCGGACTTGCGGTTGGAGTATAAACTTCGATCCGAGGTGTTGCAGCCACGAAAGGGTCATGGTTTGGGCCCGCGTGCCAAAGGTGTCGTGATAGAAACGATAGCTGGCCTCGAGGGCGGCATGCGCAGCGGGCAGGTCGCGATTCCAGGAGGCGAGCGCGATCCATTTGGTGCGCTCGGCCGGCCGGTTTTCCCCATAGGTGAACGGGAGGAAGACGCCGGGTGCGACCTCACTATCTTTTTGCACCAATTTATACTGATCGTTGAGATATCCGGTCGCGCGACCCCACGTGAAATTCAGGGCGAGGAAGGAGTGGGCGTCGAGCAGTTGGGTGACGCCGAGAATCAGATCGTTGCTGCGTTTTTTCGCCCACGTGGGTTGGTAGAATACTTTCACGTCGTCACTCGTGCCGGCGACGCCGGCGAGCACGGTCGTGTTCTTCTGATTGAAGTCCGTGAGCGTGTTAATGGACCACCCGGTGGAAGTGTAATCGCTTTCGCGACTGTTGGCCAAGCCGAGGGCGAGGGTGACGCGGGGAAATTGCCGGGAGAAATCGAGGTTCCACGCTTTGCGTCGGTCGCGGATGTCGGTGAGGACGACCTGATCGCTGCCGGTGGGCGCGGGTTGCCCATTTGGCGTGGCCCCGGCGATCGCGTCAATTACGCCCGTTACCTTGAGCTGCATCTGTGGGCCGAGATCCTGCTGAAAGAGTGCGCCCTGGGTTTTTACGTCGATGCGGCCGGCGGACTCGCGGTAGTCCTCGTATTTGTAGCTGATGATACTTTCGGCGAACACACTGCGCGGGCAAAGCAGGAGCAGTCCGCTGGCGAAACCGGCGCTGAGACGAAAACAAGAGAGGCGATGCGAGGAGGAGGTCATGGGCACCCGGAAGTTTTCGGGCGATAGAAGAACTCTTTGCGAGGACCGAGCGTTCGGAAAGCGACCACACGTAACAGGGCTGTTACATTCGGAGGACGGTTCCCCTCGGTAGTCGCGCCGATTCGCAGGGCGAGGCCGGATTAGTATTACTCTGGGAGGTTTGATGTGGGCGGGGTGCCCCTCACCCCGCTGTCTTGGGCCTTCACTGCGCATGCCTCGCGGGGTAGGTGGCGTGCTTGTCGCGTCACACCATTGTTTGCTTGTCCTGTTGCGCACTCCTATGTGCCCAGGGTTCGTGCACCGGCCTTCGCCGGGGCCTAGGCAAACCCGGTGTTGGTCCGCGCCAGCCGCGCGGCAAACAGGTTCGATCGTTGCGCGGCGAGCGCGCAACCTCCGAGAGCCAAGCCGGCAGGCACGGAGGCCTGCCGCTACACGCCACGTTATTTCGCGGACACCGCTCTAAACGTACAAGTAGATGTAGACGGAAAATGAAATCGCCACGGCACCAGCACCGGCCGCGAGCGACCACAGCAGGTTTCGTTTTTTAGCCGCCATGCCGAGGGTGGCGATGATCACGCCCATCTGCGCGGCGAGCATGCCGTAGAAAAAACTTTGGCTGCGGCGGTGATGCCGTTCCGCCGACACGTTGCTTTTGCGCACTTGCAGCTCGTAGAGGCTGGCCACGCTTTGGTTGAGCCGCGCCTCGGCGTCGTAACGCAGTGCGTTATAATTTAGTCGGGCGGCCGTGATCGCGTGACGGAGCTCGATGCTGCTGGGATGCGCGAGTTGTTTTTCGACCTGCTCGACGGCTTCGCTGACTTGTTTAATGACGGCGTCAAAGGCTAAGGCCTGCGCCCGAGTGGCGCGCAAGGCATCGTCCAATTCTTTTTCCGAAACTCTCGCGAGCAACGCTGCCAGTTCCACGTCGGGCGCGGAGTGTTCCAAGGCCGTCAAGGATTCCTGTACGCCCGCAGTGAGCGTGGGAGCCGGACCGGCTTTGGGCAAAATCCCGTCGGTCAACGCGGCCAGCGCCTGTTGGCCTGTCGCGGACTCGAGTGTCGTCGCGAGCGGAGTTCCCGCGAGGGCCGTCGCCAGAGAGGCGTGATCCAACGGAGGTACGTTGAACGTGCCGGCCAACGTATCGAGGGTGGAGTGTTGCAGGGCGCCGCGCAGTTTTTTCCCCTGGAAAAAATTCCACTGGTCGCCCGCCTTGGACTGGAGTTGGGCGGCGAGGGAGCGATCGTATTGGGCGCGGGTCATTTCACTGGAGGAAAGGCCGGCCAACATGGTGGCGATTACCGTCATGATGACCGGGGTGGCGTTGAATATTTTGCCCCACTTGGTGGTGGGTGCGTCGGGTTTGGCTGATTCGGGTACGTCGGCTTTCATGGTGAGAACCCACCGTATGATCCGCCCGGAAGGGAAATTCCAGATCCTTTCGCGTGGCGTTTGTTTCAGGCGCAACTTTGACGCGGCGTCTTGCGTTCTTTTTTGGATTTCTAACACTCTGGTCACTCCTCATCCTGATGAAAAAGTTGCTTCTGACCGGTCTGCTCGCGTTGCTCCCCGTGCTTGGATTTTCCGATCCCGCGCCAGTGTATCAACCGACGTGGGCTTCGCTCGATCAGCGACCGATGCCGCCGTGGTATCTCGATGCCAAGTTTGGCGTGTTCATCCACTGGGGAGTTTATTCGGTGCCGGCCTGGGGCAAGGTCGGCCAGTACGCGGAGTGGTATTGGAACCACATTAAGAGTGAAAAACCGGAGGACGCGGTCTGGCGAGAATTTCACGCGAAGCACGCCGGCGATAAGTTCGACTACATGGATTTTGCGCCGCAATTCACAGCCGAGTTGTTCGATGCCAACCAATGGGCGGATGTTTTTGCCCGCGCCGGCATCAAGTATGTCGTGCCCACTTCGAAGCATCATGAAGGATTCGCGCTCTGGCCCAGCGCCGAGGCCAGCCGCACCTGGGGCCGGCCGTGGAATGCGGTCGAGATCGGACCGAAGCGTGATCTCCTGCGTGAACTGGCGGACGCCACCCGTGCGCGGGGAATGAAATTTGGATTCTATTATTCGCTCTACGAATGGTTCAATCCGCTGTGGTTGAAAGACCGGCCGCGCTACGTCACCGAGCATTTGTTTCCGCAGTTCAAGGACGTGGTGACGCGCTACGAGCCGGCCATTATTTTTAGCGACGGCGAGTGGGAGATGACTTCGCAAGAGTGGCACAGCGAGGAACTGCTGGCGTGGCTCTTCAATGAGTCGCCGTCGAAAGCGGAAGTGGTGATCGATGATCGCTGGGGCAAGGACACGCGCCACAAACACGGCGGTTATTGGACGACCGAATACGCCGCCGGCATGCAGGACGACAGTCACGCGTGGGAAGAAAGTCGCGGCATGGCGTATTCCTACGGCTACAATCGAGCGGAACGGGTCGACGATTACCGGACGGGTCGGGAATTAATTATGGTGTTGATCGATCTCGTGAGTCGCGGCGGCAATTTGCTATTGGATATCGGACCAGCCGCGGATGGGACGATTCCGCCGCTGATGGAGCAGCGGCTGCTCGAGATCGGTGATTGGCTGAAGGTGAACGGCGAAGCAATTTACGGCACCCGTTTCGCGGGCCGCTCCGTGCAGTGGACCGAAGGCGAGCGGCCGAAGCAGGCCTATGGCGAGTTTATGGTGAAGTATAATTTGATGGACCAAATCGGCCAGGCGCCGCGCAACGGAATGGCCGTGAAACAAGTGTTCTTCACCAAGAAACCGGATGCGCTCTACGCGATTACCGCCGGTTGGCCCGGTGAGAAACTGGTGCTCCGCAATGTTCAGGTGCCCGCAGGCGCGACCGTCACGATGCTCGGGGTCTCCGGCAGATTGAAGACGAAGCTGGTCCGCGACACACTGACGATCAAGCTGCCTTCACTCGGGCCAGAGAACGCGCCCTGTCGCCACGCCTATGTCTTCAAGATCGAAGGGGCGAGGGTGTTGAAGGAGGAGTGAAATTGTTTCTGAAGGAGTTGGGTTGAGCCGGGAGCCCGCCCTTGAATGAGATGGAACGCGACCGAAAATCAGAGGTGCCACCACGAAACACACCAAACACACGAAATGGATCCGAGTCCGAACCTTCGCTCCCTTTGGATCCTTCGCGAGACAACTTCCGTCCGACTCCGGCTCTTTCTGGCTGTAGGAGCGGCTTTACGCCGCGATAGTTTGGTCCCGCCATAGCCGCAACGTAGGTGGCGCGCTCGCCGCCCACGCTTGTCTTTCGGTGAATCAAGAGTCGTTGAACGCCCGCAATCCGAGGTGCCCGCGAAACACGCTAAACACACGAAATAGATCCGAGTCCGAACCTTCGCCCCCTTCGAATCCTTCGCGAGACAACTTCCGTTCGATTCCCGAATTATAAAACCAATGCTCTTGTCGGGATGTAGCTTTGGTGAAAGCGGATGCACACGCTCCGGTCTTACACAGTTTTTTGGAATTCATCCACGCGGTGTCCCGGTGAAAACGAGTTCCTGTTTCGCCTACTAAAAAACAAGCGGCAAAACAGGAACCCAAAAGAATGAAGCATTGCGCTCAAGAATTTTACTCGCTGTCGTAAGGTGAGTGTAACAAAGCGTGAAAACAGCAGTTCAGTTCGTTTGAATATACTGATCGGCGGAAGAAAAGATGCGTGCATTGCTGATTCCACTCTGTGTCGCTATCGCGATCCCTCTCGGCGCCCTTGCAGCACCAATACGAGCAAGCGCACATCCCGATTTCGCTGGTGCGAATTTAGTTCTTCACGCGCTTGTCGATGAGTTGGCGAAGAAGAAAGAAAATCATCTGTATGTTGGCACGATTGAGAAAGGACCCGGCTATGAACACGCTTGGGTTTATTGGAAGGAAGAGCGGTTGCTCATTCTTTGGGAGCCATTTGACATCAAGCACGAGAAGCTGGCGCATTCGCGTCGCATGTTGAGCGTCGACAAAGATGTAGTACCCACGGCGAAAGATATCGGAAGCAGCACATATCTGGTGGACGAAGATTGGGCGTGTCGAACTATAGGCGACTGCATCAAGAACGGCGATGAATACGTTATTCGAAAGTAGGCCGATCCAGACCACCACAGCCAACGACCTTCATGCGGACTAAATCAATCATGGCGCATTACGCTCAGGATTCAGTTTCAGTTCGGAAGGGTTTTGTTTGCGCTCGCCGGTCGTCGGCTGACTGGTAACGATGGGTGAACGAAGATGAACGGCGCAACGATCATGCTTTTTCTGCTGTCGATTACTTGCGGGTTATCGGCTGCGTTGCCTCATGGCGAAGAAATTGAATTTCGTCTCGAGCCCAGTTTTCGGGACGGAACGTTGATATGGCTGGCTCGACTTCCTGACGGAAAGATTCACTGTTCCAGCTACACGCTCATGGTGGTCGATGATGGCGGAGTTGCCAGTCACTCAAAAGCCAAGCCCAAGCTGCTGAAAGAGGTTGTGGTCGTTGCGGAAGATTTTGATGGGCTTGTTAGCGCGCTCGAAGCCCAAGGCCTACGAGCGGAAGCAGAGGCTTCGGAGCATGTTGGGATCGATGGCGCGAGTTGGATGTTCCGTCGGAAAGCCGGCGGTCGAGTTTTAGAGCTCAAATTCTGGTCGCCGGAAATAAGGAAGGGCTCAGCGGCATTTGCGCTTGGCGTGAGATTTGCGGCCATCGCGCACATTGGCGGCGCGTTGCCACAGGAATCGCATGATCCGCTCGGTGATGCTCCCTCTGTTGTTCCTATCAAACCTTTCCCGCAGCCTCGGAAATGAAAGAGAACATAAAACATCCAGATATCACAGTCCAACGCGCTTCGCGTGTGGCTGACTGCTGATGTTGGCAAGAACCACGATGGCAACGCATCTATTCAGTTCGGCCGGAAGCGAAGGGCTTTCGTGTTTTTTATCGGGCCACTCCGTGCGGGTCATTCCATGGTATCAGATTCAAAACATCGGGGCGTTTCATCGCAATGATGAGCGCTCAGAATACGCCGTCATATGGCTTCGCGTTCCGGCCGATATGTTTCCAGTCGAGTTTACTGAGCGCGATCCTCGGTGGGCTGGTTTACTTCAAGGATTTTCGCAGCATCTTCGCGGAGTCGTGCCGTTCGAAAAATGGTTTCCCAAAGAGATACATCCTGTGTTCGAGAAGAATGTGTATGGCGTCTATTCGAAGGATGCCTGACCCAGTCATCCACAGCGCAACGCCCTTGATCTCACCTGAATCGTCGTTGATGCTTCCGCTCAACATGGCCCAGTATTTTAAAAGTTCGGCTCGTCCGCTCGGCGGGCGTTGCTGATCTGAAGCGATCGGCGAAAGAAATGAAACACATCAAGCATTGCTTACTTTTCATTTTTGCCGGATGCGCACTCCGCGGCGAAATCGTTCCAATCAAGAAGCTGTTGGGCGAGTCGAGGGTCGCGATCATCGAGCAGGCTGCAACCTGTAGCGCGGAATTAATTTCTTCAGAGATAGTGGCCGTGGAGGATGACCGCGCCGTTTACAAAATTGTAGCGAAGGGCGATCCACAGGAGCTTTCGTCAGCGGCACGAGATACACTTCGCGATGCGGTCCTAAAAGACTGGAATGACGATGGGGTGCGATATGGTTGCATACCTCGC
>JANYFP010000334.1 GCA_025362555.1 Verrucomicrobiota bacterium | reverse complement strand
CCCATCGATGTCCGGCAACTAAGTGTGATGAAAATGCACGAGCGGATGTGGCCGGACAAGAATCGCGATAGCGGCCATCATAAGGTTTGGTAGTGCGAAAACCATGTTTCGTGCGCACGCGGATGGGCGCTGATTCTGCGGGTGAAGCATGGCTTCTGGTTTTTCCGGGCGACTCATCAGATGCCTCAGCGAGGCGGATTGCGGGCGCAGGGACGCATTTTTGAGAGCCGCGAAGGCAATTTAAGCCCTCGGAATATTCTCACCCAGGATCGCTTGGGTGGGCGCAGAATCTATGGTTTATTTTCATCAGCAGGCTCGTCAACTCTCTGCTTTTTTGCTAAAATCGTCAATGGAAACACTGCTTTCAAACACGATGGTCGATGAGACGTTTTTTGCCCCGGCGTTGCGCGTGCTCCGGGATTATTGTCGGGAGCGGCGCGACACCCCGCAGTTCAGTGACGAGGATTTTTTGCGGGGCGGACTCCAGCGTATCCTCGGGCAATGCGATTCAGGCCGCGATTTTTTGCAGGTCCGCCAGGATCGGGGCGAGACCTTGGCGCGGAGCACTTGGTTCGACGCGATGCATTCCGGCCGCCGCGCCGCCATGGTGGCCGAGGTTGCCACTCGCTCCTACGAAATCTTCGAACGTGATCTGCGGACGCGCGACTGGCTGGCGGAGTTCCCGGAACTCGCGGGGCGGGCGGTCTGGGCAGTCGATGGTCATCATTTGACCCACGCGGGGCATGCCGCCCGCGATCGCAAGGGCGAGTTTATCTCGGTCGGTTTTCTCTACGGCCTCTGCCTGCATTCCGGGTTGCAGCGCTCGCTCGTGCCCTTTCAGGTCGATGGCGTGCGCCGCCATGAATGGCCCGTCTTCAAGCAGCAGCTGCCGCATTGGCTGCGGCAGGATCGCGGGGCCAAGGTGCCGATTGTCGTGGGCGATCCCGCCTATGTCGACGTGGCGTACTGGACAGAGCAGAAACGGACCAAACAGGCGCTCATCATTACCCGCGAAAAAGAGAACATGAAGCCCACCGTCATCGCACAATACCCCTATGATCCGGCCGATCCGGTCAACCGCGGAGTAGAAGCTGATGAGATGGCCGGCTACACGACGGCTTACCTGCGGCGTATCGTCTATTGCGATCCCGTAAGCGCAGAACGTTTCGTTTTCCTAACCACCGAGGACAGTCTGCGCCCCGGAGTCATCGCGCTGCTGTATCTGCTCCGATGGAAGATTGAAAAGGTTTTCGATGTGTTCAAAAACAAACTGCATCAGCAGAAGGTCTGGGCCAATGGCGAGACTGCCGCCGCCACGCAGGCGCACCTCACCGCGCTCACGCACAATCTGCTCACGCTGCTGCTCGTCACACTGGAGCAGGCCGGCTTCGCCGAAGAGAAAGTCACCCGTGTGCAAAGCCAACGGCGCAAGGCCAGTCCGACGAAGCACCGAGTGCCGGCACAGGAAATGGTGCGCCACGCCGCGCAATTAACGTGTCAGTTTATCCGGCTAGTGCGCCACTGCCTTGACTACAAAATCCCTTGGCACAAGGCCCTGCCGCTCTTCCAGCGCAGACTCCATTCTTACCTATAGAAATTTCCCCGGACACCGATGGGGCGATCGTAAGGGGTCATAGCGTGACTCTTGACAAGGCGGCTTGAAACGCAGCGGTCTGATCGCCTGAGGCCAGACGAAAGCGCCTGACGAACTGACTGACACTGGCGGGCTGTCCCATCCGAAGCCGGGTTGCGAGCCAGCCATTCGACGCGGCGGTTCGCATTTTCAACAGGGCCGCTAGCTGCACTTTCACCGGTGCAGATTTCTGCTCGGGAAGCCGCTCAAGATTGATCTTCAACGCCCGCGCCCCGCGTTGCAGAACCTCTTCCCAATGCTCATCTCGCCACTCCGGCACGCCATCACTCCCCAGCAATCGGACCTTCTCCAATGGACCGCCCAATTTCTCCAAATCTCGCTGTAACGTCTGTTTGAATTCGTCCGAGCCCACCATCCAACCCTGGCTCAATCGGCCAAACCGGTCCTCTTTCAACTTGGCATCCTCTTCCGCAAGGAAGCCGAGATACTCGCGGTATTTGCGCCATCCTGCAGCCGTGTCGGACAATCCTCCGCTCTCCGCCAGCACGGTTTCCGGTGCGAGCCAGGCCGGACGATTTTTCGCGGAGAAACGCGGCAGACTGCTCCGGACGAACTCTCCCATCCGGGCGATGGTCACTACTTTTGCTCTCACCGGATTTAAATGAATATAGTGCGCCACTTGCGCCAAGGCGTGCCCCGACTCCACGTGCAATGCCTTGTAGCGGCCCTGGAAGGGCCGCCCCGCCTCCCCGCGAAACCGATTGAACCGAGTGGCCCACGTCCCTTGCAGCCACTTCATCCCCAAGCTTAAATTTGGTTTCGGCGTTGACGTGAATTCGGTAAATCGAGCCGCTTGAAGAGTCGGTTTGGGGCAATAAAAAGGAACCCAGACCATGAAAGGAAAACGCTATAGTACAGAGGACAAGGTCCGCATCCTGAGGGAAGTGGACGCAGGGAAAAGCATCGTGGAAGTCTGCCGGGAGAAGAACCTCTCGGACGTGACGATCCACCGTTGGAAGAAACAGTTCGGGCATATGGAGGTGAACGAAGCTAAAAAGCTGAAGGACCTAGAGCGAGAGAACACGGAGCTGAAGAAGATGCTGGCGGATGCGATGCTGGCCAAACGGGTCTTGGAGTATGCCCTCGAAAAAAAATTGTGAGCCCGGCGCATAAAAAAGAGGTGGTGGAGGCCGCCATGAAAGAAGGGCTATGCTCCGGGCGAACGGGATGCCGAGTGCTGAAGCTGGCGAGATCGACGCTCTGGTATCAAGCCGGCCGGCGAACGAGCCGGCAGGCAGAGTTAGTGAAGAGGATCCATGCGCTCAGTGAGGAGAACCCGCGATATGGCTACCGCCGGATCGCCGCTCTGCTCAGCCAGGAGGGGTGGAGCGTGGGCCGGCGTCAGGTGAAACGGCTGCGCCGGCAGGAAGGCCTGAGAGTGCCCCCGACCAAGCGGCGGGTGCACCGTCGTGGGCACTCGACAGGGCTGCCCACGAAGGCGACGCATAAGAACCAGGTCTGGACGTGGGATTTTATCGCGGATGCCACGACCAGAGGAGGAGCGATCCGCATGCTGACCGTGCTCGATGAACACACCCGTGAGTGCCACGTGCTCGGAGCGGACCGTGCACTGAAGTCCGGAGACGTGATCAAGCTGGTGAGCGAAGCGATCACCCTGCACGGTGCGCCGGAATACATCCGCTCGGACAACGGGTCGGAGTTTATCGCGAACGAAATCCAGCACTGGCTGGCGGAAAACAAGATCATGACGATCTACATCGAGCCGGGCAGTCCGTGGCAAAACGGCTTCGTGGAATCCTTCCACGGCCGTTTCCGTGACGAATGCCTGAACCGCGAACAGCTCTGGACGCTCACGGAGGCCAGGGTCGTGATCGAAGACTACCGGAACCGATACAACCAAAAGAGACCGCACAGCAAACTGGGCTACCAAAGCCCGGCGCGCTTCGCAGCAAACTTACCTCCATCCCCAGCTCCGGTCAGGCCCGCCGAGCCGGGCCTTCCCTCCGCTAGGGATGGACAATCCACGTCAGTCATAACAACATCCAACAACTATCCAGACCGACTCTGAAAGTGGCTTGAAGAACCGAACCCGATCAGCGTCTCCACGGCTAAATGAAAGTGATTTCGCATCACCACGTAAGCATGCACTCGCCAGCCAAACGTCTCCGCGGCCTCCGCCAAGCAACGCTCAAACGCCTCGGCCGCTCCCTTTGGAGCAAAAACATCCCGCCGGTAATTCCCGCGATTAATCACATGATAACACGCCCCCGCATACTCCAATCGCAGTTTCCTCGCCATGCCATCCAGTCAGCCGTCTTACTTCATTTTGTCAAGAGTCACGCTATGACCCCTTACTATCGCTCGGTTACGCGATCACCTCCCACGCGGCCCAAGGGAAGACAGTCGATGTTTCTCTTTTAGTCGCTTCGTCGCGTTCGTTCGCGGCGGTCTCCCGCGAGAGTTTTTATGTGGGGATTTCGAGAGCACGGGAAAGTGTCCAGGTCTTCACCGACGATGCCGAGTTGCTCGCCCGGCGCGTGGAAGACACCCACACGCGCAAGGCTGCACTCGAGCTGCAGGGCCTGCGCGACGAGCTGGCCAAACATGGTCTCGGTCGATCAATCGAAGCGGAACAGAAAAATCCTGCGTCCATTTTTGCACGACGAGGACCGGCGCAAGAACTTGAGCCCGCATCGGCCGCAGCGCCCGACTGATCCGGGAAAACCGTTCACCGTCCACGGCGGGTTTGATCGTTTCTTTTTTCGGTTCCACTTCGACTGATCGACCGAGACCATGTTTGGCCAGCTCGTCGCGCAGGCCCTGCAGC
>JANYFP010000335.1 GCA_025362555.1 Verrucomicrobiota bacterium | reverse complement strand
TGAACGTCGCCGCCGGTCTGTCCTTTGCCCGCACGCTCCGCAGTTTTTTGCGGCAGGATCCCGATATCGTCATGGTGGGAGAGATCAGGGATTTCGAAACCGCTCAGATCGCAATCCAGGCTTCGCTCACCGGACACCTGGTTCTGACAACTTTGCACACAAATGACGCGGCTGGAGCCGTGACGCGCCTCGTGGATATGGGCATCGAGCCGTTTCTGCTCGCGTCGACGTTGGAGGGCGTGCTCGCGCAACGTCTTGTGCGTCGGATTTGTGGGGCGTGCAAAACGGCCTTCGAGCCAGATGCGAACTGCCTTGGCCAAGTAAATTTGGCGCGAGGAGACTTGCAGGGGCGGCTATTCTATCGGGGTCTCGGTTGCGCGGAATGTCGGCAAACCGGCTACAAGGGCAGGGTGGGACTCTTTGAGTTTTTTCGGCTCAGTGAAGCGCTGCGGGAATTGGTGATGCAGGGTGCGCCGCTCGTTCAACTGCGGCAGCGAGCCATCAGCGAGGGAATGACTACACTGCGTGAAGCGGGCATCCGCGCGATCCTCGAGGGAGAAACAACGTTCGAGGAAGTAATTAAATACACCTGAGCCGCGGTAAACGCGGCAAGTAACAAGAACGAAGTAACGAAAACCAAGTAACAAGCTCCAATAACTATGATCCCTTTCCTTGATACTTGGTACTTGTCCCTTCGTACCTGATTTATGCCCCAATTCACTTACACGGCAGTCGACGCGCGTGGCGCGGACAAGTCGGGGGCGCTTGATGCTTCCGATGTGAAACAGGTGTCGGTTCTTCTGCGTGGACGAGGCCTTTTTGCTACCAGCGTTACTGTGTCGATCGAGGCATGCGCAACTTTTTCAAATCCACCGGTGCGAGCGCCAATCACGATCGCGGGAAAAAGCGTTTCGTCGCCAGCGAAGGCTTTCCCGTCGCGGTTGTTCGGGCGCCGGGTGCGGCCGCGGGAATTGGCGATTCTGACGCGGCAGCTTTCCACGCTGCTGCGAGCGGGCATGCCGCTGTTGCGCGGTCTTGAGGTGCTCGGTCGTCAGGAGCGCAATGGGCCACTGCGCGCGGTTCTCGCGAGTCTGGCTGACGGGATTAAATCGGGTGGCACCTTGTCGGATGCGATGGCGCAGCATCCCCGGGTTTTCGACCGGCTTTACCTGAATATGATTAAGGCGGGTGAAGCCGGCGGCGTATTGGACATCGTGTTGGAACGCCTCGCCCGCTTTCAGGAAAAAAGTCTGCAGTTAAAGGGAAAAATCAAAGCGGCGATGATTTATCCGCTGATCGTCATGGCCGTGGCGGTCGTCATTCTCGTTGGGCTGTTGGTCTTCGTTGTCCCGAAATTTAAACAGATTTTTGCCGACCTGCTCAAGGGAGCTCCACTCCCGTCGCTCACGCAGGCGGTGTTAACGATGAGTGATGCCGTAAAAAATCATTACGTGATTACGCTGGTGGGTGGCGCGGTGTTATGGATCGGGATCGAGTTTATGGCGCGTAGCCCGCGCGGGGTTCTTCTCATCGACCGCGCGACGATTCGGTTGCCAGTCTTTGGCCATTTATTTTTGCAGGGCATCATCGCGCGATTCGGTCGGACGCTTGGCACCTTGTTGGCAAGCGGAGTGCCGATACTTCCGGCGTTGCTGATCACGCGCGATACTTGTGGCAACGCCCTCGTGGCGGCAGCGATCACGGAAGTGCATGAGCGCGTGAAAGAGGGCTCTTCGGTGGCCCAACCGTTTGAGGCCACAGGGATTTTTCCGCCCATGGTCACGAGCATGATGGACGTGGGGGAGCAAACGGGCCAACTGCCGGAGATGCTCGGGAAAGTCGCGGACATCTACGAAGACGAGGTCGACAACGCCGTCGCGGGTCTCAGCTCATTGATTGAACCCGTGATGATATTATTTCTCGCTCTGATGGTAGGCACCATCGTCATTGCGCTCTTCCTCCCGATCGTGCGGATCGTGGAACTTTTGACGTAAACCTGTCGGCGGTTCGTGACGATATCGCTACCGATTAACTAACAATTTGAATCGAGTCTGCTATGTTGGAGTCGATGCATTTTCGCGCTGCTAGTGTGTATTACCTAGACCTTAGTTCTTGTGCAGAGCAGGGGGCCCTTCATCATAAATGCGGTTCTCAAACCCAAGGAATGACATGCTGACATGGATGACTCGAGGCAGCATTGTTAAGAAGGAATTGAGCCCTAGGCTAGGAGTATTATTGACGTACTTTGTCGTTATTTTTTGTAGCAGGGGAATTTCTTTTGGTCGTGAGCAGGAATCAAATTCCGGGCTGACCGTTAAATCGCTGATGGAATTGAGTATGGATGAATTGATGAATATTGAGGTGACGTCAGTTTCCCGGCGACCGGAAAAACTTTTGAAAACAGCGTCGGCGATCCAAGTCATCACGAGCGATGATATCCGGCGGTCTGGTGCCTCCAGTATTCCGGAAGCGTTGCGGCTAGCAGGCAACTTGAACGTAGCTGAGCAAAATTCACATGATTGGAATATCAGTGCGCGCGGATTTAATACGGATTTGAGCAACAAGCTCTTGGTTTTGATCGATGGCCGAACGGTTTATACGCCGCTTTTTTCCGGTGTTTTCTGGGACATGCAGGACTATCTGCTCGAAGACCTTGAGCGCATCGAGGTCATCAGCGGACCGGGAGGAACTCTCTGGGGTGCTAATGCCGTCAATGGCGTGATCAACATCACGACCAAGAATGCTGCGGACACCCAAGGTCTCTTTTTGGAGGCGGGAGCGGGGATTCAATTTAAGAATTCCCTCGCGATGCGCTACGGGGGCATGCTGGCACCCGGTGTTTTTCTCCGAGTCTATGGCAAATATTTCGAACGGGAGAACGGCGACTATTCCAACGGCCTGGAAGCATCGAACTCCTGGCATCGAGGACAAGGGGGGTTCCGGCTCGACACGTCTCCCCGGCCGGGCACCTCGGCGACTTTCCAGGGAGATTTCTACCGCGGTGAAGAGAACTTGGAATCAGGGGGAACAAGTAAGATCAGTGGGGAAAATATTCTGGGGCGATGGTCGCAGGAAATTTCGACGGACTCGCGGGCGAGTCTTCAGTTTTACTATGATCGCACCCATTTGTTTCTGCCGAAGCCGTCCAATGGATTTGCTCCGGCTGGTATTTTGGAGGATGATCTCGATACCTTTGATTTGGATTTTCAGCACAGTTTTCAGACGGGTAAATACCATCAATTGGTTTGGGGCCTCGGTTGCCGATTTACTCGCGACGTAACCGAAAACGCACCCGGTTTGGTTTTCCTTCCGACGCGGCTTGATCAGACTTTGTTCAGTGGTTTTATGCAGGATGAAATTGCGCTGCGGGATAATTGCTCTCTGACCGTGGGCGCAAAATTGGAGCGCAACGATTACACGGGTTTTGAAACTGAGCCGAACACGCGGATTCAATGGAGTTTTTCGCCCAAGCAAATGCTTTGGGCTGCTGTCTCAAGAGCGGTCCGGACTCCGTCGCGCATTGACCGGGATTTGTCGGAACCCACTTTTCTTCCCGTTCCGTTTCCGCAGAGTATTTTGAACGGGGGAAAAGATTTTTCGTCCGAAACGGTCCTGGCCTACGAATTGGGGCATCGAGCGCAATGGGGTGATCGTGCGACATACTCATTGGCGGTTTTTTATAACGAATATGACGATATCCGCAGTATTACGCCTGGCCCGCCGGATTTTCCTTCGTTTGGATTTCCGCTCGTTTTTGCCAATAATCTGGAGGGCGAGACTTATGGTTTCGAACTTAGCGCCACCTACCAACTGCTGGATGGCTGGCGATTGCAAGGTGCCTATAATTTATTGCGCGAACACCTGCGGGTGAAGCCCGGTAAAGTGGATTTCGCGAACGCGCTCAACGAAACCGCCGATCCGGAACATCAGGTCTCGCTGCGTTCCTCTTTGGATTTGCCGCATAATTTAGAGCTGGATACCGGACTGCGTTGGGTGGACACGTTGCATAATAACGACGGGCCGATTGCGGGCACGGTACCCAGCTATTTCGAATTGGATTTTTGTCTCCGTTGGCATCCG
>JANYFP010000276.1 GCA_025362555.1 Verrucomicrobiota bacterium | reverse complement strand
GAATCAAAATACCGGCTTCACGAGCCTGAACTATGATGACAATCTGAAATCTCGTTCCGACGTTTCCGGCACCAGCAAATCCTGGGGCGGCGTGTATCACCTTCCGAAGTCACTCATTTCGAAACTTCCCGGTGATATGACGATCAGCTTAATGTTCAACAAGGGTCAAAACTTCAAGCCAGACGCGGCTCGTCTTGACTTGAGCGGCGAACACATTCCGAACGCGACCGGTAACACCACGGAATACGGCGTTACGATCACGGCTCTGCACGAGAAATTGTCCCTGAAGATCAATCACTTCGAGACGGTCGTGAAAGGCGCTGCGCTTGCCGGGACGAACGGCAATGACATCGGTGGCCTTGGCAACAACGGCTACTTCCTCGCTGACGGTATGATCTGGGGTTATGCTTGGGCCACATCCCTCCAGGACGGCCTTCGCGGTCAGACTCCGGGCACCAATTACTGGGATTACACCCAGGGCACGGGCTTCAGCGGCAAATATAGCGTCGATAATTCGGGCCCAACTAATGTGCTTATCACCAATGACGCCCAGGAAACCGCATTCGATCAGAAGATCGTCGATGCTTGGTTGAAAGCCCCGTTCCCAGCGAACTTCTTCAAGAGTTTCAACCTCAGCCCAGAAGTTGATCCGACCCTCGGTAGAAAGAGTGGCAATCTGCGTGACGCCTATATCGCTGGGTATGCTAACCAAAACGGCCCAATCGCGGGCGGCGGTTCCCAATTCGGTAATCACGTGACGACGGTCGACAACCTCTCCAAGGGTTGGGAAGTCGAGCTTTCAGCTCAACCAACCAAGAATTGGAATTTGACGCTGAATTACACCAAGGTTGACGCGATCCATGATAACGTCGACTTGGCCTCCCAGAAATTCATTGGCGACATGACGGCCTTCCTGAACGGACCAGGCGGTCAAGTTCGCGAATGGTACAATGGCGGCGGCGCCCTCGGCGACCAATGGAACTCCAGTATCGTCGCTCCATTCACCGTGTTGCTCAATCAACAAGGTCACGAAGCTCCCGAGGTTTCCCCATGGAGACTTAACCTGATCTCGACCTACTCCTTTGATCGCGGTATGCTCAAGGGCGTATTTGTGGGTGGGGCCCTCCGCACGGAAGCCGGCCGCATCGTAGGCTATCACTTCAATTCGAAGGTGAAGAACGCGAATTCAGATGACCCACGCTATGCTCGTGTCACGGTCCTTACCCTCGGCGGTCTTGACGTGAATGATCCTTACCGCAGCGGTAGCGAAACCCACGTTGACGCTTGGGTCGGTTATAGCCGCAAGTTGAGCCACAACCTCAACTGGCGCATTCAGGCGAACTTCAAGTCCGTCGGCGAGAAGAACCACTTGGTTACTTCCCGCGTGCAGCCTAACGGTGATATCGCCCTCGCGCGTATCTCCGCCGGTATGGGCTGGGAGTTGACCAACTCGATTGAGTTCTAATCGAGCCCGCAGCTAAAGTGGATTTGCCACTTCGCTAGCAGCTAAAAATTCAAGTCCGGTGGCGCAAGCCACCGGACTTTTTTATGCACGGATGGAACGAGTGGAGGTCTGTTTGATCCTAAATTCCGCAGTCAGTTAACCGCTAATCGGCGCTAATGCAGGCAATCCTTGGTTTTCGTTCAGGGAGTTTTGTTCGCCGATCAGGTGAACCACTTTTTGGTCCAGTTTCTTTTGAATTTCTTGATTAGCGTCAATTAGCGTGGATTAGCGGTTTCTCATCTGAGTTTTCTAGGTTGATCCTGCGAATTCGTGTTTACCCACAGACGGAGGAAAATCGGAGCGCGTGCGAGCACGCTGGCAGCGGCGGGCGGAGGACAGACTGGTGCGCGCAAGCCCGTAGAAAAAAAGCCGGCAGGCAGGGACGCCTGCCGCTACAGTCGATCCTGTTGCCACAGGCCTCCGTGTCGGTGGGTTTTCTTCTGCCTTTCTCTACTTCCCCAACTCTGAGAGTGTGAGCGTTGCCGCACCTTCCGTAAGGCGCCGCTCTGTTACCGTACCACCGGGCCAACGCACCTTGATTTGGGTGGGTGGACGGCCATCCAGCCAACCGAAAAAACACGACGCACTGGACTGACTCATCAAACCGCATCCTGCGTAGATCTCGCCAGTCTGGGTCGAACCATCTGCAAACCTTAAAGTAATTCGCGCGCCTACGGCCGAAGGATTCCCCGCTGCGCCCTTCAATTGGACTCGCAGCGAATGTCGTCCCGGCACGCCTTTGTTTAGAAAAGCCAAAGAGGTACTATTGTTGCGCGACACTAAAAAATCGGCCCAGCCGTCATGATTCAGATCGAGCACAACCAGAGCCTTGGCATCACCTGGCACGATCAAATTGCTTTCGGCCACCGGCACGGCGGTGAAATTTCCGTGGCCGTCCCCGTGCAAAAATTGACTGAGGCCGCCATCAAAGCGTCCGACGAGCGGGATCGGCGCGTAGGAATTTTGCACCGCGTAAATATCGGCATAGCCATCGCCATCGAAGTCGCCTGCGACGATGCCTTGCAACGGCGCGATCTGCGCCAGGCGCGGCAGCGGTTCGAAGCGAAACCTGCCGTCCGGCTGGCTAAGCAACACCCCGCTGCGCAGTTCGGTTGCAGCGAATCGCTGGGCCACCGCCAACTTATCCTCACCCAAAATTTCCCCCAGCGTGGCCCGCGCATAGGCATTGTTCTTTGGGAAACGTTTAAGCACGGCGGGAATAGCGGATCCGAGATCCCGGCGACTGCGCCAAGGATAGATTTTGTCGCCTTCATAGTAGGCTTCAACCGTCTGGGGTTCTTCTCCGCTGCCTTTGAAATCACTGAAGAAGAGGAGCGCCGGACGTTCCGGGCTGGCGTGATATTGCGTGTTCAAGCCGACGTTGCCCACCACGTAGTCCGTCCGTCCGTCGCCATTGAAATCTGCCGCCGCCAGCGCCGTCCACCAGCCAGTGCCTGCGGTGGCGAAGCCACTTTTTTCAGTCCAGTCTTCGAACGCGCGCCCCTGGTTATTATGAAAATACTTAACCTGACCCCATTCGAGCGTGAGCAGCAAATCACTCCAGCCATCACCGTCGACATCGCTCCATAACGCTCCCGTCACCAGGCCAACTTCGCGCAAACCGGGCGCCAACTGATCGGTCACATCTTCGAATTTTCCCCTGCGGTTTACGAGCAAGGCGCTGCGAGGAGCCAGCGGATACAAACCGGGCAGCACACGACCGCCAATAAAAAGGTCCAGGCGTCCATCGCGATCAAAGTCCGCCGCCGCCACCGCTCCCACACTGATGGGCAAAGCGGGCAGGGAATCGGCAGGCGCAGGAACAAATTTACCGTGGCCATCATTCAGGAACAGCCGGGGTTGATATTCAGGCGAACCGGCCGGCAACGCATTGCCTCCTTTCGTGACCAGCAGGTCGTTCTGCCCATCTCCGTTGGCGTCGAACAAAAGCACGGGGCCGTCGTCGACTGGACCAACGGGAAAAAGTTGCGGCATATCCGTCGGCGTGAAAAGTCCGTTGGCGTCGCCGTGGAGCACCGTCAAATGGCTCAAGGTCGTACCGCCGACGATCACTGATTCCTGTCCGTCATCATTCACCTCGCCGACTGCCAGGGCCGGACCACGCCGATTGAGCCGGGTCGGTAACAGACGCTGTAACGCCGTTTCATCGACGGGCTCCTCGCTTGATGGAATGGCCAAACCGAATGTCTGGCTCACTTCGGAGAATTGTCTGCTTTGATGATCAGATGGAGGAGCGGCTTTCTGCCGCGATTCCAACGAACCATCGGGGCGTAAAGCCGCTGCTCCAGTTTCGGAAACGGAAGGCGGTTCCGTGATCGTATATCGCCGGTCCACCGCGAGATTTTCAAAGGTCTGCACGCGCCCGCTAGGCCAAGTCACGCTCAGGTGCTTGATGATGGTATCGTCACCCACGCCAAAGTGGAGTGCGGGTTCACTGCTCGACAGAATGCCTCGCGCCAGCACAAGTTGGCGGATTTGTTTTCCACTGGCCGTTTCAATCCGCACGGTTGCGCCGACACCAAAGCGATTCGAGGTGGTGCTACGAAGATCAAACATCACGCGGTGTCCGGTCTCGCAGTCGTTGCGTAGAACGGTGACACCCTTTTGGTAATTCGCGTAAACTAGATCGAGATCGCCGTCGCCGTCCAGGTCGCCAAAGGCGGCACCAAAACTCACGCTCCGCTGATTGAGACCCCAGCTCGCACTCGTGTTTTCGAATTCGAGATTGCCGAGATTGCGAAACGAAAAATGCGCTTCAGCCAGGAGCGGACTGTCGCGCATCACCTTGAAGCGGTCGGTGATCCCCGCCATCGTCGTCTGGCGTGAAAGCAGGTCCGCATTGGTCGATTCCCGGTGCATCCCGTTCGCGATGAAAAGATCGAGGCGGCCATCGTTGTCGAGGTCCTCAAATCGAGGCGACCAAGTCCAATCGGTCGCCGCGAGTCCGGCGAGAAACGCCGCTTCCAGGAAGTGGCCGGTTCCCGTATTCAGATACAGCGCGTTATGCTCATATTGCGGAGCTCGGCCGGAATTTTTGTCATCTTCCACCGTGCGGGCGCGTGAATCGGCCATGCCGCGTTGGTCCTTTTCATGAGTGGATGCCGCCATGTCGGTGGCGAAAAAATCCATGAGCCCGTCGTTGTTTACGTCACCCAGATCCGAGCCCATTGAAGAAAACGGCAGGTGCGGAATGACCTGATCGATGACGTTGGTGAAGGTGCCGTCACGGTTGTTCCGGTACAATTTGTCAGCCGGCGCAAAGTCGTTGGCCACGTAGAGATCAGGCCAGCCGTCGCTATCAAAATCCCACCAGGTGGCGGAATGACCTTGCGCGGTGCCGGAAATGCCGGACCGGTCCGTTACGTTGGTGAAGGTGCCGTCGCGGTTATTGTGAAAGAGATAATTCTTTTGGCCGGTCGGGTGGGTGTTGAAATTTAACAGATTCGTCTGAATGAAAACGTCGAGCCAGCCATCGCGATCATAGTCGCAGAAAGCCGCCATGCCGGAGGCGTCGGTCACATCCAGTCCGTAGGCCCGAGCCATCTCCTTGAAGGTGCCGTCGCCTTGATTGATGTAGAGGAGATTGGGGGCGTTGAACCGGCAGACATAAATATCCAGCCGGCCATCGTTGTTTACATCGGCGAACGTCGCGCCTTGTTTCCAGATTAAGGCGGCCTCGCCCTTATCGCCGACTCCGGCCTGGTCGGTTACATCCTCGAATTTCCAGTTGCCGAGATTCCGAAAGAGCCGGCAGCTTTCTGTTTTGCTGACGACGAATACATCGGGTTTTCCGTCTCCGTCGTAGTCGCCGATGGCGACGCCCGTACCGATCGCTCCAACTTCAAATTCGTGGTACAGTTCGCCCCACATTTTTGGGTCGGCGTAATTATTAGTGGTGACGATACCGGTTTGTTGCGGGGAAAGTTCGGTGAACATCGTCGCACCCCGCGGGCCGGATCGGAGGGCGAGCGGCCGCTCAGTCAGTCCCGGGGGAGAGTCCGCGCGGCCCGCTATTCCTTGAAACAGAAGCCCGGCCAGCACGGCGCTACGGACAAGGCGATGCCCGGATTTCCATGCGGCTGGGCCAAGGTTGAATGCCGAATGAAACATGGGCGTCAGAATACAGCGCGGCGCAAATCGGTGAGTCAAGAGGGAGTTGGCGCGCGGCAGGTCATGCGCAACTCAGAGGTCGCGCGGCAAGCGCGCAATCGGCCGCTTTCAGGACTAGGCCAGTATGTTTGCCTGCGGCGGTTTGAGAGTGTGGCAGGATCTTCCGTGGGTTGGTTTGAAAATGGAGGAGCGAGTTTACTCGCGATTTTTTGGTGCGTTGTCGCAAGCAAGCTCGCTCCCCCAAAATTGGCCGATGATTATCGTCCGACGCCTCGGGGCTTGCGCCTCTAATCTTTATTTTCAACATACCGTCCCTTGCCCCGATTTTGATGAGCTTACTTTCCAAGATTTCCCCGCGCCTTTGGATTGTGGCGTTGGTCTGCGCGGGTGGCTTTCTGGTTTGGTGTACGCTCGCTCGCATCCAAAGGATCGAGTACGTTTCCAGCCTCGCGGGCCGGGCCAATCCGGTCGATATCATCGCAATAAATTCGCCGACGGGTTACGCAAATGGCCAGCGCGAGATGATCCTGCCCGAGCGCAATGAGAACAGCTTTCATTGGATTGCGCAGACCCAGCAGATGTTCTCGCAGAGTGAATGGCGGGTGCGGTCCATCGATTATGAAAACGCGCCGTTTGGCCGCGAGGTGAATGCGGCGTCTCCGTATCGTTGGTGGCTCGGGTTGATCGCGTGGATTGACCATACAATTTCTGGCCGGCCGATTGGTCTGTCCGTTGAGCGGGCGGCTCTGGTGGCCGATCCTGCCCTGCATCTTCTCCTGCTGGTGGGAGTGGTCCTGTTTGTGGCGTGGCGCTTCGGTGGGTTTTCGGCGCTGTTGTTGGCCGTCGGCCTCGCGACTATTTTTCCGCTCGCGGCCGGCTTCCTGCCCGGTGCGGTGGATGATCACGGCCTGGCCATCGTCTGTGCTCTGGGCAATATTTTGGTTTTGATGGCGGGGATGAATGCCCGTCGGCCTGCCGGCTGGTTTGCGCTCGCAGGTGGAGTGGGTGGGTTGGGCCTGTGGATCAGCGTTTCGACTCAGGTCCCACTCATTGCCGGAGTTTTTTTTGGCGCGCTACTCGCGGCTTGGATTGCGCGTGGTGCCGCATTGGGAAAACCGCCGATCACCTCTGCGGCCCTGCCGTGGCGTAGCTGGGCGGTTGGTGGTAGCGCGACTGTTCTCGTGGCTTACCTCATGGAATATTTCCCGGCGCATCTTGGCGTTTGGCGACTGGAATCGATTCATCCGCTTTATGGGCTAGCGTGGCTTGGTCTCGGCGAAATTTTGACCCGGTTGTCGGCGTGGATTCGCCACGAAAAATTTCCTTGGAAGGCTCGCGATCAGTTCGCAACCGCGCTGGCGTTCGCCGCTGTCGCGATGATTCCCGTGGTGCTTTGGAAAACGGGGAGCCGGGGATTTCTTGTGCAGGATCTCGCTTCGGTGCGGCTGAGTGGATTGCCGGGCAGTGCGGTGGCCGCCAGCTTTTGGGCGTGGTTGGCGCGCGATGGGGCCACCCCGGTGGTTTGGGCGACCGCGTTGCCTTTGCTGGGCGGGCTGCTTGCGGGGTGGCAATTGCTGCGCCGGGCGACTTCTCCAACGACGTGCCTCGCTCTCGCGGTTGCACTCGGGCCGGTGCTGGTTGCGCTTGGCTTTGCGACCCAACAATTGGGTTGGTGGAGCGTGCTTGATGCGGTGTTGCTGGTGATGATGGTGGCAGCGACGGCGCAAACGGAATTTGTCGCAACGAGGGTCAATCGTTGGCTTTGGTCGAGTGTTGTTGTAGCGTTTACGCTGGTTGGAATCTCGCAACTCGTGCCGCCGAAAGCTGCGGGCTCGGGTGTGACGTTGACCGCGTCGGAGTCGCAGGAATTGATTGAGCGGCATCTGGCGCATTGGCTGGTCAGGCACACCGGAGAGCAGGGAGTGGTGATTTTTGCGCCACCACATCCGACGGCGACCCTCAGTTATTATGGTGGTTTGAGAGGCATTGGAACTTTCTCGCTGGAGAACCGGGATGGATTCGGAACCACGCTGATGATCGCCGGGGTGAAGACGATGGAGGAAGTGCAGGGATTAATTAATGCGCGTGGAATCAGATACCTGATTATTCCCTCGTGGGATCCGTTTTTTGAGCAATTTGCGCAGCGTTATCTGGCAAAGGAATTTTCCAACCGGACGAGTTTCCTGGCGAATGAACTTCGTCGCTGGAATCTGCCGTCGTGGTTGCGACCGGTCCCCTATCATATCCCCGCAGACGGTGGATATGAAGGGCAATTGATGCTCGTATTTGAGGTGGTGGAGGATCAGGGGCCGGCGGTCGCAGCCGCGCGGTTGACGGAATATCTGATCGAAATCGAAAAGATCGCTCAGGCGGTCGATTCGGCGGATGCGTTGCGGCGATTTCCGGGGGATATGGGTGCTTTGGCGGCACGCGCGCAGGTGCAAATGGCGACCGGCGATGCGACTGGCGTGGCGCAAACGCTGCAGGCCTTGCTGGCCCGGCTATCGACTGGCGCAGATCGATTCCTGCCTTGGGATCGGCGCGTAAGCCTGGCGGTCGTATTGGCTCGCAATGATCAACTCGATCTTGCCCATAAACAAACCCAGCGCTGTGTGGCGGAACTCACTGAGCAAAAACTAAGACGACTCTCCACCGGTTCATTGTATCAATTGATGGTGTTGAGCCATACCTTCGGGGTGGAGGTCGCCGATTTAAAGTTGCGGGCGCTCGCCCTTGAGTTGTTGCCGGCAAATCTGCGCGATAATTTGTAGGTTAAAGTTCCACAGCCGCTCGCTGGGATCGACCAATGGGGTTCCTCGCCACTTCCGGTGGGTAAATGTGAACACCGATCCAAAGCCCCGGAGGGTTAAACCGCTCATTGGTTTCATCAATGGATGAAGCCATGAAAGAGCGGCTTCGACTCATCGTCTCCGCCATTGGGTTTTGGGGCCAGCTAATCGCAGGCAGGCCCACTGCAGTCTGCGATTAGCAGACTCCCCGAAACTCATTAGCGGTAAACCTGCCTTGATTGATTGGAGTTCGTTTCGGTTGCTCTCCGCACCTCCACCCATCGAAAACAGCGAGGAACCACAAATGGGAATGCAGCGCAAAAAAAGCCCGCCTTCGAAGGCGGGCTTAAATTAAGCGTAGAAAGATTTATTGGGCGAGCCGTCGGCGGAGTGCAACCAGTCCAACCAACGCGTCTCCGACCAGGATGACCAGGCTCGATGCATCAGGCACCTTTTAAGTGATTTCTCGCCCCAATTACAGCGTGGCGAAGCGGGCGGGACGACGATCAGAACCGAAACGCAGAGGAGTCCCTTGGCGAACGTGGGCAAGGATTTCATCGGTTTCTGAATATTTATCTGATGGGGATTAAAGGCGCTGAGCGTGACGCGTTTTGCATTGATCGTGCCAACGAGATGACAAGATTGTTACTCATTATTTGCTAGAGAGATGAAAATTATGCGCCGAACTTTCGCGTTTAATTTCGATGAATATGCGTAAGATTTCCCGACACGATTTCAGGAAAATTGACGAAATGGTGAGGTGTAATTTCGTCCTTCGGACCACGGTCCGCGGACAAACTGGGGGGATCGGCGTGAGCAGGTTGCGAGCTCGCCACGTCGCGTATCGGCTACGTGGCGCGACGAGCGGGTCACTTATGAATTTCACTCATTGCTGAAGCGAAATCGCTTGGGTCGAGTGGCAGTTTAAGTGGTCGGTCCCGTCAACGTAACCGTGGACGATTTGCCCGAAACGTCATGCTCAGTCGTGGCTCCCGACGGCCAGCGCACGTGGATTTTCTTGGGAGCGTTGCCGTCCAGCCAACCAAAGAAACATGCCGCCGTGGATTGGCTGTAATAGCCGGAGCCGGCTGCAACCTCACTCATTTGGGTGGTGCCATCTGCGAGATCAACGGTGATACGCGCTCCCACCGCCGTGGGATTGCCGGTGCCGCCGCGCAACACAACGCGCAGCGAATTTCGTCCGGGTATGGCGTTATTGTGGAAAGCGAGCGCGCTGTCGTGGTTGCGACTGACAAAAAAATCAGGCCAGCCATCGCGATCCAGATCTAGCACCACGAGCGCCTTGGCATCGCCCGGAACGATTAGGTTGCTTTCAGTAGGAGCGGCTAAGACAAATTCTCCGTGGCCATTGCCGCGCAACAGCTGACTGATCCCAGCGTCGAAGCGACCCACCGCCGGAATCGGGGCGTAAGAATTTTGCACCGCATAAATGTCCGCGTGGCCATCGCCGTCGAAGTCGCCCGCCACGATGCCCTGCCAGGGTGAGACTTGGGCCAAGTGCGGGAGCGGCGCGAAGTGATAGGTGCCGTCACTCTGACTCAGGAAAACGCCACTGCGCAATTCCGTGGCCGCAAAACGCTGGGCTTTGGCCAATTTATCCTCCCCCAGAATTTCGCCCAACGTGGCGCGGGCATAAAAATCAGTCTTGGCGTATCGCTTCAGGATCGCAGGGATCGCGGCCCCGAGGTCGCGCCGACTGCGCCAGGGGAAAAGCTTTTCGCCTTCATAATAGGCTTCGACCAGTTGGGTGCCGCCGCCGCCCTTGAAGTCACCCGAGAATAGCAAGGCGGGATGCGCGGGATCGGCGTGGTATTGCGTGTTCAGCCCGACATTGCCCACGACATAATCGGGCCGCCCATCTCCATTAAAATCTGCGCTGGCGATTGAAGTCCACCAACCGGTGCCGGCTGCGGCGAAACCAGCCGATTCGGTCGAGTCCGCAAAGCCCTTGCCCTGCTGATTGTGAAAATACTTAACCTGACCCCATTCGAGCGTGAGCAGTAAATCCACCCAGCCATCACCATCGACATCGCTCCACAGCGCCCCCGTCACCATGCCCACTTCGCGCAAGCCGGGCGCGAGCGTGTCCGTCACGTCTTCAAATTTTCCGCCCCGATTGGCGAGCAATGCGCTTTGTGGAGTGAGTGGATATTGCCCGGTGGAAACCCGGCCTCCGATAAATACTCCGAGCCGGCCGGAGTGGTCAAAGTCCGCGGCGGCCACCGCGCCGGCACTCATGGACAATGGCGGGAGGGCATCGGCCGGTGCCGGTCGAAAGCCACCCTGCTCGTCGCCGAAATATAATCTCGGTTCGTACTCCGGCGCACCGGCGGGCAGCGTATTGCCACCCTTGGTCACCAGCAGGTCATTCTTGCCGTCCCCATTTGCATCGAACAACAGCACGGGGCCATCATCGATTGAATTCACCGGTAGCACTGCTGCGGTGTCGACTGTCATGAACTGGCCGTTGGGCGAACCGCGGAGTACTTGGAGCGGAGTGAGGGTCGTGCCACCGAAAATAATCAATGGGTGTCCGGCCTCGTCCGTATCCGCCACGGCTACGCCAGGGCCGCGGCGGTTAAGCCTGACCGGCAACAATCGTTGCAGCGCAAGTTCGTCGACCGGTTCCTCGCGCGACGTCAGGGCCAGCCCGGAAGGTTTGCTCACTTCGGAAAATTGTCCGGCTTTGGCTGGGACGGGCGCTTTGGGATCGCGTCGCAAAGCCGCCTCGCGACTGTCGGCGGGCTCCGTGATCGTGAAGCGGCGGTCTACGCCGAGCTTTTCAAAGATCTGCACGAGCCCGCTCGGCCAATTCACGGTCAATCGGTTGATGATGGTGTCCGCGCCGAGGCCAAAATGGAGCATGGGTTCACTGCTCGACATATAACCTCGCGCCAGTACCAACTGGCGCACCTGCACGCCAGCAGCACTCTCGAGTTTTACCGTCGCGCCCACTCCGAAACGGTTGGAAACCGTCCCGCGCAGATCGATGATGATGCGGTGGCCGGTTTCGTTGTCGTTCCGTAGAAAAGTCGCACCGGCTTGGAAATTCGCGTAGACGAGATCGAGATTGCCGGTGCCGCCCAAGTCGCCAAACGCCGCGCCAAAACTCACGCTCTTCTGGTTGAGTCCCCACTCGGGGCCGACACTTTGGAACTGCAGGTTACCCAGATTGCGCAGGGCAATATTGTTTTCCGCCTGCGGCGGGCTCTCGTACATGATGCGAATGCGGTCCGCCGGGGTTTCCGCATTCATCAGCCGCTTGATGACATCGACGCCGGGGTCACGGGGAAAACCGTTCGTCACAAACAAATCGAGCCGGCCGTCGTTATCGAGATCTTCCAGGCGCACGGTCCAAGTCCAATCCGTCGCTGCGATGCCGGCTAAAAAAGCCGCTTCCAGGGTGCGTCCGGTGCCGGTGTTCAGCAGCAGCGCATTGTGATGAAGCTTTCGGGTGACCGTGGGATTATCGAGTTCCTCGGTCCGGCCGCGCGCATCGGCGAGCGAATGCTGGTCGGTTTGATGCGTCGTGGCCGCCATATCCGCGACGAGGAAATCAATGAGACCGTCGTTGTTCACGTCGCCCAAGTCCGCGCCCATCGAAGAGAACGACGTGTGCGGCACCACTTGATCAATCACGTTCGTGAAAGTGCCATCCCGATTGTTGTGAAAGAGTTTATCGGGGTGGTCGTACCCGTAGTCGTTTGCCACGTACAGGTCGGGCCAGCCGTCGTTGTCGTAATCCCACCACGTGGCGGAGTGACTTTGCGTTTCATCGCTGATGCTCAGGTGATCAGTGACATTCTTAAACGTGCCGTCGCGATTGTTGTGGAAGAGATAGCCGCGCTGTCCGCTCGGATGGGTGGCGATGTTCAGCAGATTGGTGACAATGTAGAGATCGAGCCAGCCGTCGCGGTCGTAATCGCAGAAAGCGGCCATGACGCTGGAATCGTTGACGTCGAGTCCGTAGGCATGGGCCTGCTCTTTGAACGTGCCATCGCCTTGATTGATATACAAAAGATTTGGGGCGCTGGTGCGGCAGACATAAATATCCAGACGTCCGTCATTGTTGATGTCGACGAATGTGACTCCTTGTTTCCAAATTCCGGCCGCCGCGCCTTTGTCTCCGACGCCGGCTTTGTCGGTTACATCTTCAAATTTATAGTCGCCCAAATTCCGGAACAACCGGCAGCTCTCGGTTTTGCTCACGACAAAAATATCGGGTCGGCCGTCGCCGTCGTAGTCGCCGATCGCCACGCCCGTGCCGATCGAGGAAGTTTCAAATTCCTGATAGAGTTTGCCCCGCATTTCCGGGTCGGCGTATTTATTTTCCGTGCGCACTCCGGTCGCATCGGGCGAGAGGAGCGTGAACATCGTGGCACCGCGCGGGGCCGAGTGCGGGGCGAATGGTTTCTCGGCGAGACTGCCGGCGGAGTCTGTGGCCATGGCGGTCGTTCCGCAGAGGATTGCGGCCGCGAAGAGCGTGGAGCGGACCGTTGATTCAGCGGTGGATTTTACGCGGGACCGCAGGAAGTTTACGACGGCTGTCATGGATGGAAAGGAATGGGACGAATCTCGCTCGGGGGAGTCAAGGGCGGGTTGGTTTTGCGCGTGGGGCTCCGGTTGACGGAGACTGCGGGGGCGGAGTGAGGGTCGCGCTGAACTTTGAGATTAAGGGGATGGAGCAGAAAGCGTGAGGGCGGACTCGTTGGCGGGAACGCGATGGGTCGTGCTGACCCCCGACGGCCAGCGCACGCGAATCTGTTTCGGTGGATTGGAATTTAAATATCCGAAGAAGCAAGCGGCAGAGGATTGGCTGGAGTAACCCGAGCCCGCATTGACTTCACTCGTCTGGGTGGAGCCATCGGTGAGTTCGACGGTGACGCGGGCGCCAATCGCGGTTGGATTGCCATGGGGTCCGCGCAGCTCGACACGCAGGAAGTTGCGTCCGGTCACCGGGTGGTTGCGGAAGGCGATCGTCGTGGCGTTGTTTCTCGTGACCAAAAAATCCGGCCAGTTGTCGTGGTTGAGATCGATGACGACGAGTGCCTTGGCGTCGCCGGGTACGAGCAGACCACTCTCGGCTACCGGCACTGGCGCAAAATGGCCGTGACCGTCGCCGCGTAAAAACTGGCTCAGTCCGCCGTCGTAACGCCCGACGGCCGGAATGGGGGCGTAGGAATTTTGCACCGCGTAAATATCGGCGAAACCGTCACCATCGAAATCGCCTGCGACTATGCCCTGAAGCGGGGCGATTTGGGCCAACCGGGGCAAAGGCTCGAAGCGGAACGTGCCGTCCGACTGACTGAGGAAAACGCCGCTGCGCAATTCGGTGGCGGCGAAGCGTGCGGCCTTGGCCAATTTATCGGCGCCGAGAATCTCACTCAAGGTGGCGCGCGCGTAGAGGTCGGTCTTGGGATAACGTTTTAGAATGGAAGGAATGGCGGCACCGAGATCACGGCGGCTCCGGCGAGGAAAAAGTTTTTCGCCTTCGTAGTAACCCTCGATCAACTGATTCGAACCGTCGCCTTTGAAGTCGCCCGAAAAGAGCAGGGAGGGGTGCACGGGATCGGCGTGGTATTGGGTGTTCAAGCCGACATTGCCGACCACGTAATCGGGCCGGCCATCCCCGTTAAAATCCGCACTGGCGATCGAGGTCCACCAGCCGGTACCCGCCGCCGCAAAGCCCGCTGGTTCGGTCCATTCTTCGAAACCCGTGCCCTGTTTATTATGAAAATACTTAACCTGACCCCATTCAAGCGTGAGCAGCAAATCCACCCAGCCATCGCCGTCGACATCGCTCCACAGCGCCGAGGTCACCATCCCGACTTCCCGCAAACCGGGCGCCAATGGGTCGGTCACGTCCTCGAATTTTCCACCGCGATTGGCGAACAGAGCGCTTTGTGGGGCGAGCGGGTATTGCCCGGTCAAGACCCGCCCGCCGATGAAAATGCTTAACCGTCCGCTGTGGTCAAAGTCTGCGGCGGCGACCGCTCCGGCGCTGTGGGTATACGGCGGCAGCGCATCGTCTGGCGTGGGTCGGAAGCCGCCGTGGCCGTCGTTCAGGAAGAGCTTTGGCTGATATTCCGGGGCGCCCGCAGGCAGCGTATTGCCGCCCTTCGTCACGAGGAGATCGTTATGACCGTCGCCATCGGCGTCAAACAAGAGCACCGGGCCGTCGTCAATCAACCCCGAGGGCAAAAGCGCCGCAGTATCGACCGCCGTAAACACTCCCGAGGCCGCACCGGACAAAATGCGGGCGGGGTTCTGGGTCGTCCCGCCGATCACAATATCATCGGTCCCGCGGCCAAAAATATTTCCCACGGCGAGTCCGGGCCCGCGACGATTGAGACGGGTGGGCAACAGGCGTTGCTGGGAGAGTTCATTCACCGGTTCTTCGCGCGAGAGCAGGGCGAGTCCAGTCGCTTGACTCACGTCGGTAAAAAAGCCGGGTTGATTGGGGGACGGATCGGATTTACGCCGCGATGCGTTGTCTTCTTCGCGGCGTAAGGCGGCTCCTGCCGCTTCGGAGGGTTCTGTGATGGTGAAGCGCCGATCCACGCCGAGATTTTCGAAAACCTGCACGTACCCACTTGGCCAGGTGACCGTGAGTCGCTTGATCAGCGCGTCCTCGCCGAGACCGAAATGAACCATTGGTTCGCTGCTGGCCATGTAGCCGCGGGCCAGCCAGAGTTGTCGCACCTGCACGCCGGCGGCGCTCTCAATTTTCACCAGCGCGCCCACGCCAAAGCGATTGGAAACCGTTCCGCGCAGATCGACGATGATACGGTGCCCCGTGCGGTTGTCATTGCGCAGCACCGAGACGCCATCCTGATAATTGGAGTAGACGAGGTCGAGCGAACCGTCGCCATCGAAGTCGCCGAAGGCCGCAGCTAAACTCACGCCCTTCTGGTCCAGGCCCCACTCGGCGCTGACGTTTTTGAATTCCAAGTCGCCGAGATTGCGGAACGCGAAATTATTTTCATTCAGAACCGGGCTTTCGTACATGATCTTGATGCGCGCGGCCGGGCTCTCGGCGTTTCGCATGCGGGAAGCAACGTCGACACTGGGATCACGATTGTAGCCATTGGTGACAAAGAGATCGAGGCGGCCGTCGTTGTCCAAATCCTCGAAGCGCACGGACCAAGTCCAGTCGGTGGCCGCGAACCCGGCAAGGTAGGCGCCTTCGAGGCAGCGCCCTGTGCCGGTGTTCAGCAAAAGTGCGCTGCGGTGTGATTTTGGCGCGAGCGGGGAGTTCTCGATTTCCTCGGTCCGACCACGGGCGTCGGCGACGCCACGTTGATCTTTTTCGTGGGTCGCCGCCGCCATGTCGGCGACAAAAAAATCAATCAGTCCGTCATTATTCACGTCGCCCAGGTCCGAGCCCATCGAATAGAATGAAGTGTGCGGCAGTGTCTCATTAAGAGTGTCGGTGAAAGTACCGTCGCGATTGTTATGATAAAGTTTGTCCGGGACGCCGTAGTCGTTGGCGACGTAGAGATCGGGCCAGCCATCGTTGTCGTAATCCCACCAGGTCGCGGAATGGCTCTGGGTTTCGCCCGTGATGCCGCCGCGCTCGGTCACGTCGGTGAACGTGCCGTTGCGGTTGTTGTGGAGGAGGAATCCGCGCTGCCCCGTGGGATTTTTGGCGGTGTCCAAAATATTCGTGGCGATGTAGACATCGAGCCAGCCGTCGCGGTCGTAGTCGCAAAATGCAGCCATGACGCTCGAGTCCTTGATATCGAGACCGTAGGCGTGGCCCTGTTCCTTGAAGGTGCCGTTCCCTTGATTAATATAGAGGAGATTGGGGGCGTTGAATCGGCAGAGATAGATATCCAGTAAACCGTCGTTGTTCACGTCGACAAACGTGGTGCCGAGTTTCCAGATGAGGGCGTCGGGGCCTTTGTCGCCGACGCCGGCCAGGTCGGTGACATCGGCGAATTTCCAATCGCCGAGATTGCGGAAAAGCCGGCAGGTCTCGGTTTTACTCGCGACGAAAATATCGGGCCGGCCGTCGCCGTCGTAGTCGCCGATGGCGACGCCGGTTCCCAGTGAACCGGCCATGTATTCCTGATAAAATTCCGCCCACATTTTTGGATCGGCGAACTTATTTTCCGTCCGCACGCCGGTTTGTTCCGGCGGGCGTTGATTGAACATTGTGGCGCCGCGCGGAAACGGATGGGCTGCGAGCGGTTTTTCTGCGATACTGCCGATGGTATCGGCGGCGTGGCTGGATAGAGTGGGCGCCAGGATAAAAGCCAGCAACGAGTGGCAGATGAATCGCCCCGCGAAACTCCGGACGCGAAGGCTGGGGGCTGTGGCCGAATGAAACATGCGCCTAAAAATACAGGGCGCCGCAAATCGGTGAGTCAAGAGAGAGATGGGGTGCGAGCACCGAAGCTGAACCTGAGAGCGCCGGTTAGTATTACTCCGTTAAGTTTCATGGTCCCTCGCTACTTTCAGTGGGTAGACTTAGAAAACAGAATCAAAACCGGAGGTTCTAACCGCTAATTGGATTCATCAAAGGATGAATCTTTGAAAGTGCGGCTTCGCCATGGGCTTCTGGGGCCTGCTAATCGCAGGCAGAACATACCAGTCAGCGATCAGCAGACTCCACGGAACCCACACCGTAGACGATGAGTCGAAGGGGAATTCTAAAGTTTCGCCGATAGGCGAAACTCATTAGCGGTCACCTCCTCTGGCTTGGTTTCTGGTCGAAGCTCGCTTTCACCACCACCCTTCGAAAACAGCGAGGAACCAGTTTCATGTCACTCCTCAGGCTTGGCTGATTTTGTGGGCGGGGTGCCCTCACCCCGCGAGGCATGCCTAGCGAGAGCCGAAGCCAGTGGGTGAGGGCACCACCCCGCCCACACTAAATCTAACCGAGTAATATTTGGTTCCTCGGATGGGATCGCGAGGCCGATACCTCACGCCGGACTACCGGAAATCCGGTAGTCCGTGATCTGTGCAATCCACCTGCGCACGGGCTTACTGCGGTGAACTCATTTAAATAAACCTTCTACTCTCACTTTTTTTGTGCCGCCCCCAATCCCCCACTCTCAGCCAGCGCAGGATTTTTCAGTCATGTCCGGGTTTAAGTCGGAGCCGGTTGGCTGGCAGGTGCTCGCCCTAAAGGCTGATCGTATTTATGTCGCAGCGTTGCGCCATGCGGTTGAGCGTGCCTGCCCTGGTGCCGTGGTCCGCACGGCGTGCAGCCTCGCGGAGGCGAGGGTGGCGTTGACCGAGCAACCGGTGGATTTGTTGCTCGCGGGTTTCGGGTTCGCTGATGGTGATGTGCTTTCGTTGATTGGCGCCCAGTCCTCGGAGCGAGGTTGGCGTCAGGCGCTCATTGTCACCGCGAGAAAAGAGGACCATGTCTTGTCGCTCTTGCGCGCGGTGCAAATCGCCGGCGTTTTCGATCCCGATGAAGAGGATTTCGCTCGATTGGTCGCGGTGCTGCCGGAAGTTTTGGCTGGCCGCGCCTATTGGAGTCCGAGTGTTCTGGCACGCCTCCGTCAACTAAGGGAAGAGGGTGGGGCGCTCTGTCGGCGGCTTACGCCGGTTGAGTTGCTCGTGTTTTCCGCCGTCGGTGACGGCAGTGATGACGCTGCTGCAGCGGCCCGGCTTGAGATGAAGCTATCCTATGTGAGTAGCGTAAGGGAATTGCTCCACGAAAAACTTGGAGTGCAGCACAAGGGAGATTTGATGCGGTTGGCTTCGGAGTTTGGCGTAGTTCGCCTTGTCGCAGGCCAAGTCCAGCGCCCGGGATTTGCCCGCTTGCTTGCTAGCCGCGGGGACAAACGTCCGAGGGTTGAGTCGGCCATTTTTGACTGCGGAAAACTGCGGAGCGATGCAGCGGGTTGACCTCAACCCGCTGGCTTGCCGAGCCGTCGTCGCAGACGACTGCTGGTTGGTGAATGGGAATTCATCGGCACCTTGAGGTCAAGACCTCCACGATTCAGTCGCAATTTGATCGAGGTGAAATAGAGGTGCGACTGCATGAGTCCGGCGGAGCCCGTTCAGAAATCCGGGTCTTTGTCGAGCTCGCCGTTACTGGTATTTACCAGTAACGGCGGCCTTTTCATCCCGCGAAATTTCCGTCCGTCTCCCGTCCGTCTGTCCGCGTTACCGGCGAAATCTCGCGCTCTTCTTTTCGAAAACTTCTGTCATGAAAAAAATGCTACCCCGCCTTTTGGCCCTCACCGCACTGTGCTTGAGTGCGCTCGCCCCGCTCTCCGCCGAAATCAAAGCGGACGAAAATCCCTTCGCCCAAGTTATTAAATTGCGCGGCGACACCGCCACTGCGGTGGCAAAGGGCGAGGAAAAACCGGCTGCCGCGATCGCGCGCCTGCAAGCCCACGAATCACCGTCAGGGCTACAGATCGATCACGACGCTGATGTCGGTTTTGCTCTCATCGACGTGGGACAACGACTGCTAGCGGAGCGCAAGCCGGTCGAGGCCGAAAAGTTTTTTCAAGCCGCCGAAAAACTCCTCGAAGCGGCCGTCAAGAAGACCCCGGACACTGCGGCCCGAGACAAAGCCATGTTTCTGCAAAACTTGGGATTCATTCGCAGCAATTATCTGAACAAGGGAACGCAGGCGTGGGCCGATCTTGATTCCGCAGTGAAGCTACTGCCTGACGATACCTATCTCAAGGAATCCCGCGACCGCCTCGCCGATGGACCGGGCGATTCGAGCAAAGATAAATTAAAAAAATAAGGAGACCTATCCAATGCGTATTTCCATTATTCTCATCGGTCTCACCCTCACATCCGGCCTGCTTTCAGCCAAGCAAATTATGAGTGTGACTCCACAAACCCTCGCTGGCTGGACCATCGTCGGTGCCGAGGCATCCGCTTTGGCTGGCCAGCCTGAACTCACGTTGCCCGCCGGCGCGCAACTCGCCCGGTCTTTCGACAACGGCGAACTCGCAGTGCAACTCAAGACGCGCCCCGTCGTCGGAGTAAATGAATCCGATTGGCCAACTGTGGAACTGGGAACTACCGCCCTGATTTTTTCTCGGAACGGTGCTGTTGGAAAACTTTTGCTCTCGGTCGGAGGCCAGACTCCACAGCCACTGCCGATTGAGTTTACGCTCGATGCGCAGGATCGCAGCAAAGAGTTGCTCGTTATCACTCTTTCCCGCCAAGGCTCATCGGTTAGCGTCGAGACTGCCGGCCAGATTTTGCAATTTAAAGTGGGTCCTGACGACAGCCGCGGACTTGAAATTGTCGCGTCTGCCGGAGCCTCCACGCCGTGGACTTTCCAGAGCTTGACGGTGACCCGAAATTTCGACGAACCCGTGCGATTGCCGACGGTGGACCTGACCCAATACTCAAAGTTTTCCGCCTCGGGTGATACTGCGAACAGTCGCTTAGTCGCGGCGGGATGCGTGCTGCCAGATTTCAATGAGGTTATTCCGGTTGATCCTGCTGTGGCGAAGGTATCGCCCTCGGGGAATGCTGCGGGTGCTGGGAAATTCACATTGGAAATTTTCACGCCTCCAGCGGTACGCCGTGGTCGGGCTGATGCGCTTCGCCCCCAAGCACCAGTCATAAAGAAGTAGTAATTACTGATATTACCATGAAACCTTTTTTTCTTTCTCTCGGATTCTTATTCACGGCGCTCCGCGCGTTGGCTTTCACGCCGATACCTTTCACTGAGGCCGTGAGCTTTTCCTATAAGCTGTCTCCCACGGGCGGCACCTACGC